>NZ_QTXU01000019.1:0-54606 GCF_003461785.1 Ruminococcus sp. AM43-6 | reverse complement strand
TTTGCTTCTTTTCTCAACTTTGTTCATTTTGCCTATTGATTTTTCTTAGCAGGTTTCTTATTTTTTTGCAGCATCTGCGACAGGCTGTTCTGTTTCCACGTTATGTGGTCTGAGCGGTGCTCCGCAGTGTGGGCACTCATGACAAGTGCCGATAACATAGACGTTTCCGCAGTATTCGCAGGTGTCCTCTTTTGCGTCATTTGCACATTTCACTGCGCTTCGGTAAGCCTTTTTATTCGTGATAAGCGTCTGATATATCTCATAAGCCCCGATACCTGACATGAGAAGTCCCCATATCACAAACAGCCACTCTACATGACCGTCCATAACGTTTGGCGTAGTTTCATCAAAAGCCGCTGCTATAGCAGAGCTGACATCATAACGGCTGTTGGCGGTAAGATATTTCTGCATAAGATCTTTGAAATCGTCTGCTACATCTACAGTTATGATATTATCGGTATCATCGCCCTGCATACCCTCCCAGTACCAATCGTTAAAATCAGGGTCAGGAGATGTAGGTTCAGAATAGACCACCAGCCAATGCTCCTCGTCGTCAAATTCCGTCACATACATATCGTAGGCAAAGTCCTCCAGCTTTGAATAGCTTCCCTGCCAATCCTCGTTGTTCACTGTCATTATCTCCACGGGTATGCCGGTTTCGTCATAGAAATCAACAATTGCATTCTGCACCTTGTCCTTATCATCAATGACCCCTGCCGTATCCTTTATCTCGCAGTGATAAGATGGACTTGTATCCATTTTTTGCGGCTTATCATAGCACATGGCAAGAAGCATAATACCAAAAAGCAGGCTGACAGCACTGCCAAGTATACTGAAAAACTTACCTGAAGCGGTTCCCTTGCGGATATCATAGTCGGCATAGACATAGACAGGACGATAGTTCTCATAATATACGTATCTTCTTGCCCCGGGAAAGCTTGTGTGCTTTATGTGTTTAGCACTCGACCCTCCCGAGCTTGATGAAGAGCCGGAAAAGCCTGAGCCGCTGTGTGACCCTCCGCTGTGAGAGCCTCCCCCTGATGAATGTGGCATTTATTTTTTACCCCTTTTCCCTATACAAATCTATAAATCCATCAATACTGCACACGCTCGGCTGTGTAGCCGTCTTTTTCAAGCAGGTCGATTATTCCTCCCTCGCCTGCATAGTGTGCCGCTCCAACTACATAGAACACGTTCTTGCCCTGAGACATAAGATCCTCGGCGGCTTTTGCCATGTTCTTGTTTCTGTCATAGAGCATTTGGTTATTATAATCCTCGGCGGTCTTTTTGTCCTCCTCGGTATAGCCTGCAAGCTCCTCCTCGTTGTCTTCCTCAAGGAAGGTTTCGATATCCCCCGACTTCCATGCGGTATAGAGGTCTTCAAGAGCCTGCTTCTGGCTTTCCTTAGTTTCGCCCTCAAAGCTTCTGAACATAAGGTCATAGATATCGTCAGAGAAGTTTATGAGCAGATTCATCTGAAAATCCACCGACTCAACTTCGTATATCTCCTTGCCGTCTGCATGGGCGGTGGTAAGAAGGTAGTTGTCAAGACCCTTTTCTGTGTCAAAGCCGGAATCCTGAATAAGCAGGGTATCAAGAGTGCTTGAAACAGCCCATGGTCTGTAGACCTCCAGGGCGGAAATATCCATGCCCCAATAGCCGAGATATGTTTTCAGGGCAGAATATGCTTCCTCGGAAATATGCTGGCTGAGCTTTGTGTTATCATTATAAAGCATTTGCTTCATAAGATTTTTCATATACTCGCCGTCCTCGCTTGTGGAGGTTATATCGCACTCCACCGCAAGGATATCGGCATTATTATACGCATTCGTTACTGCCTGAGGGAGCGGATAGCACTCGTCTTTCAGTGCATGGAAAGAGCCCAGCATCACCATTGTGTTGCCCTCAGGTGAGGTCACTTTCCACATAGCAGGTGTTATGCCGTTCGTCTTTGTATCGTCCGTTACCGCTGATGAGCTGTCTGAAACACTGCTGTCAGGTGCAGAAGTGGCAGAAGCTGTACTGCTCGCCTCCCCTGTGGTGGTTGTATCAGCCGTTGTGTCGGCTGTTGTAGTTGTGGCTGCCTTTGAGCTGCTGTCGGTCTGTGAACTGTCGGGCACTTCTCCGCATGAGCAGAGAAGTGCGGTGCACATTGCAGCGACTGTAAAAAGGCTCAATGTTCTATGTATCTTTTTCATGGTTTTATCTCCTGTCTTCATAGTTGTATGTTTCAGTATATCACACATCAAAGAAATTTTCAAGTATGGTTACAATTTTGTAATAGTCAGGCTTTATTCTCTCTTATACGCTTTTCTATCGTTTCCATATCTATGCCGTATTGTTTAAGGATAGTCTGAGCAAAGCTGTTGTCACGGGGCATTCCACGGACTATCTTATACTTTCGCTCTCCTGTTTCATCATCTGCGTCGGCAACAATGCTTGCAAGCTTTGTTCTGAGGGTACTGTCTTTATTAAGCTCCACGGTCTTGTATGCGATATCCACAAGATGTGTTGCAAAAACTCCTCTTACGCCCATTTTGCAGAATATCCTCAAAAGCTCGCAGGCAACTTCAACGCACTCCCTGGGGGTTGTGCTTTGGATAGACTCGTTCATAAGAAGCAGGCTGTTTGCTGTGATAGTGTCGCTTATTTCACGGAACTCTTTTATCTCTGTGGTGAAACGGCTTGTGTCGATACCTGTTTTTTCCTCTTGTGGAAACTGAGTGTAGATATAGTCCACAAGGGAAATTTCACAGTATGAAGCAGGCACATAAAGTCCTGTCTGCGCCATTATCTGACACAGACCGACCGCACGGAGAAATGTGGTCTTTCCGCCATTGTTTGCGCCCGTAAGCACATAAAAGCCCTCGCTGTCACCTCCCATGGTGATATCGTTTGTGACAACGGATTTTTTCTCCTTGTGGTCAAGATTATATATCCTGGCTTCACGGAAATAAACAGGGTCAAAGATATCCTTTATAACGGCTTTTCTCTCACCTGCAGGAAGAATTTTCGGACGGCACATTTTAAGCCCCTGATCTTCGCAGGCTTCTATCACAGCCACTGCGCCCATGTAGTATTCAAGCTGATAGTCTATATAGCGCATATCGGCAATGCCTGCTTTCTGATACTCAGCAAGCACCTTATCTATCATTTTCACAAAAGTATCAGTAAGATCGCTAAGCTCGTCAAAAAGGGTCTTATCCACAGTGTTGATAAGCTTATCGTCAGACACCTCGCTGTCATTATACTTTTTTCTGAGATTTTTCACAACAGCCTTATCGTTGAACTTTGCCCCATGGTAAAGTATCCTGTCAACAAGGGACGGCTTTATATCGTAACGCTCTTTTGAAAGCTCTATAATGCCTGCTGAAACAGGAACTAGCCTTTCATCGAGGTTTATGGCGACTGTAACGCTTCTTATGCGGTCATAGAGTGCCTTTTTAAGCTTCTCTATCTCACCCTTCAGGGATATATAATGCTTGTCACCATAATGCTCCTCAAAGAACGCAAAAAGCTTTTTTACGCCCTCTGAGCATATCTTGTCTTTCATTTTTCCATAAAAATCGTGCATTATCTCCATGCACTGTATGTAAGCGTCAAAGCCGCTTATGGCATCATCAAGCTGTGAAAAGCTGTCGGGAGTAGTAAGATTATAGATGTTCTTTCTGTCATTTTCCACCATGACGTTTATCACCTTGCGTATGGTGGCAGACAATGACGGAAGCCTTATGAAATCATCAAGGATATCAAGGCGGTAGTTTATTACCTCCTCATCGTCGCAAACCTCACAAAAAAGCCTCATTACACGATACTGGTAATGGGGCGTGATAAAATCAGCCACCTTTTCAAGCTCCAGATTGTCAACAAACGCTCTAGGGAGCTTTTCAAGGGCGGCAGCTCTTTTTTTCATTGCGTTGTGCTTTTCCACAGAGGGATAAAGCAGGTCAGCCACAGGGGCTTTCATATCAAATTCGTCAAGTTTTGAAGCCATTTTCGTTTCCTCACTGGTCTTTGGCAAGGGCTTTCAGGTCTATTATTATGCCCACCTTTGCAAGAGCCTTTGACATAAGCTCTGCACTTAGGGGGTAGATATCAGTTTTTCCACACTCGTGGTCATACTCGTATCTGAAAAACTGCACATAGTTCTCCTGATAGTCCTCAGACGTATAAACTTTCCCCATAATATATTTATTTTTTATGGCATAATAGTTCACAGGCTTGAGCCTGAGAATAGCTTTCGGGTCGGCAGACATTTCCGAAGCGAGGGTATCAAAGTCCTCGTCAACGTAGTTTATTTTTCTGCACTTCATATCCTTTATTTTCTTTTTCAGAGGCGGCTCGCTCTGAGCCTGCTTCTTTTTGAACAGTGAAAACATTTTTACACACCCAGTCTTTCAAAAAGCTGTTTGCGGCAATCCTCTTCAAGCTTATCGTTTATAGGTGCAGGGATATACTTTTCGCCAAGCTTACGGCTCATGCAGTATGAAATAACATAATCGCTGACCTTTGGATTTTTAGACAGGAGCGGACCATGGAGATAGGTTGCGATAACGCTTTTTTCCATATAGCCCTCGGTACTGCTTTCAAACTCATTGCCGTTGCCTGAAAGGACTTTTCCGAAGGGCGACTTTACGTTGGTGGTCTGTCCGCCATGGTTTTCAAAGCCTATGACCTTGTATTTTTCTCCGTCAAGCTGAGCTTCTATAACGATATTACCGATACATCTGCATCTTTTATCGGTAGAGGCGACGGTATAGTAATCAAAAAGCCCCAGACCAGGCACTTTCTCGCCGTTTGAGTCCTTATAATACTGACCCATGAGCTGATAGCCGCCGCATATCATCAGAAAAAATGTTCCTGCCTTATAAGCTTCCATGATACTGTCCTTGCAGGAAACAAGGTCATCGGCAAGTATCTGCTGTTCAAAGTCAGCACCGCCGCCAAGGTAGATGATATCATACTGGGTGAAATCAGTTTTCTTGTCACCGATAAGATGCTTTGAAACTTCCAGCTCTATGCCACGCATTTTACAGCGGTAAGAAAGCACTTCAACGTTGCCGCTGTCGCCATAGAGGTCAAGCATATTAGGATACATATGAAGAATTTTCAGCTTTTCCATTTTACTTTTCCTCCCCGTTTTCTTTCAGGCTCTTGTATCTTTTTATTGCGGCTCTTGTCGGCTGGATAGCAGTATAATTGGCTATGGCGAACTTATCACCCTTTGTGGAGAAGAGTGACGCTGTTGCTTCGTCAAGATCAGGATAAACGAATATCTTGTCAGGGTCATAGCCTGAGCATTTTATTCTTATTGCGATATCGTATGCTCTTGTACCGGAAGTCACAACTCGGTCAACATTATTGAACACAGAGAAGTTTATATCCCATATCCAAGAAACGTCATGGCCGTCTGCAAGGTTATCGTTAAGGACAAAAAGCAGTTCCTTTGAGCCTGCCTGCTCGTTCATCACACGCAGGGTCATGTTTGCGCCAACAGGGTTTTTAGCAAGGTTCACAAGGAGGCTTGAGCCGTCAACCTCAAAGCGTTCAAGTCTGCCGTTATTGACCTCGAAATGCTCGAAAGTGTCATGCAATATAGCCTTATCAAAATTATAGAGCTTTGCGGCAGTATAGACAGCCGCCATGTTATACATATAATAGATACTGTTATGAGCGGTCTTATATGTTTCCCCGTCTGCTTCAAAGGACGGAACAGTCAGGTCAACGTTCTTTATCTCCACCTCAGGCTCGATATTGCCAAAACCACACTTTGGACAATGGAACTTGCCGATATGTGAATACTGATAATAGTCATAGACAAGCTCAGTATCGCAGAAAGGACAAAATTTGCCCTCGCCCACCTCATAAGGCTTATCCGTTGCACCCTGATATCTGTCAACGCTGAAATAGTGGATATTCTTGTTATTAGGGTTAGCAAGCCCAAGTCTTGCCACGTTAGGGTCATCGGCATTGAGAACAACATTGCCCTCAAATGTTTCTAGGAACTTTTTCACCTTGAGAATGAGTGTTTCCACCTCGCCGTTTCTGTCAAGCTGGTCACGAAAGAAATTCAGCAGAACAAGGGTCTGCAAATTGAGCTTTGAATAGACCACAGGAACGTGGGACTCGTCAGTTTCAAGCACGAGATAATCGGCATGGACTCTTCCCCTCATATCGCAGTGATTGAGCAAAAGTGAGCATATGCCCGTATCAAGATTGTTGCCCTCCGGGTTTGTTATTATCTTTTTTCCACCGCTTGCAAAAATATGGCTGAGATAGTTTGTAACAGAGGTCTTGCCATTGGTGCCTGTGACAGCAACGATAGGGCAATCCACCTTGAAAGCCTTAAGGCAGTCTTTATTTATAGTCCACAGCACAAGCCCGGGAAAGTTGCCTGCGTCCCTGCCAAGCAGGTGCAGAGTTTTTACCATAAGCTTGCCGAAAATAATGGTGAAAGCATTTTTTAAACTCATTTATATATCTCCTATTAAAATAAAGTCGTATAAAATAATAATAGACCATAACGCCCATAATGTCAAGCATTTTAGACCTTTGCAAACAAAAAAACACCGCACAAAGGCGATAGGCGCCCCTTGTGCGGTGTTGGCTTCTATATGATTTTTGAGAGAAAATCTTTCAAACGCTGATTTTCAGGGTGTGCAAAGAACTCTGACGGCTTGTTCTGCTCGAGTATTTTTCCGTCTGCCATAAACAGAACTCTCGAAGCAACTTCCCTTGCAAAGCCCATTTCGTGGGTAACGACAACCATTGTCATTCCGTCGTTTGCAAGCTGTTTCATAAGCTCCAGCACCTCGCCCACCATTTCAGGGTCAAGTGCGGAAGTAGGCTCGTCAAAGAGCATTACCTCAGGATTCATCGCCAGTGAACGTGCGATGGCTATTCTCTGCTTCTGACCGCCTGAGAGCCTTGAAGGATACTCGTCAGCCTTATCAGGCAGACCAACTCTTTCCAAAAGCTCCTCCGCCTTTTTGTCGGCTTCATCGGCTGTCATAAGGCCAAGCTTCACAGGGGCAAGAGTGATATTCTTTTTTATAGTAAGATGTGGGAAGAGGTTGAAATGCTGAAAAACCATGCCCATTCTCTGTCTGAGCTTGTTCATTTCATGCTCGTTCGCCTGAGTGATGTTCTCGCCCTCGAAGAATATATCACCTGAGGTCGGCTTTTCCATAAGGTTAAGACAGCGGAGAAAGGTGGATTTTCCTGAGCCTGACGGACCAACGATAACGACCTTTTCGCCCTTGTCGATAGTTTCGTTTATATCTTTCAGCACTTCGACCTCGCCGAAAGACTTGCTGAGATGTTTAACGTCTATCACTTTGCGACAGCCTCCTTTCAAGCTTTCCTACCAGATGAGTAAGCACGACTACCATTATAAGGTAAATAAGTGCAACTGTTATAAGCGGCATGAATGCCGAGAACGTCTGAGAACGGATTATATCTCCGCCCTTTGTAAGGTCCTGAATAGCGATATATCCTGCAACAGAGGTTTCTTTAAGCAAAACTATGCACTCGTTTGCAAGGGCAGGCAGAACAGTTTTAAAAGCCTGCGGAAGAACTATTGATATCATTGTCTGACGATAGCTAAGGCCAAGGCTTCTTCCTGCTTCAAACTGGCCGTTGTCAACTGACATGATACCTGAACGGACTATCTCAGCCACATATGCGCCTGAGTTCACGCCGAATGCAAGCACAGCCACAAGAGTCTTGTCTATGTTCACACTACCAAAAATAACAAAATATGTTATAAGGAGCTGAACTACCATAGGAGTTCCTCTTATCACTGTAAGATACACTCTGCAAAGGGCGTTGAGTATCTTCATTTTGCCTGTCTTATCATGAGTAGAGCGGACTATAGCCACAAGAAATCCCAACACAAAGCCAAGTATGACCGCAAAGAAGGTTATGATAAGTGTTGTTTTAAGACCATTGGTAAGATAATGCCAACGGCTCTCGTCCAAAAAATTTTGCTGGAAATCGTCGATCAATTTGTTCAATTCAGCACTTCCTGTTCTTTATCAAAATAATTTCGGCTGCCGCTCTACGACAGCCGAAGTGTGAAAAATTATTTCTTTCTTACGATTATTACCTGACTTGATGATGTGTAAGTGTCAGAGAAAAGAACGTTTTTCTCTCTGTCAGGTGTAACTGTCATACCTGCAACGCCAACGTCTGCCTTGCCTGACTGAACGGCTGAGATGATAGAATCAAATGCCATATCGTCTATCTTAAGCTCATAACCAAGCTTGTCGCAAACTGCCTGCATCATATCAGCGTCGATACCAACGACCTTATCGTTCTCTTTGCTCTCGTATGGAGGGAACTCAGCGTTTGTTGCCATTACAAGCGTACCCTTATCTCTGCTAACATTGTCAGGGGACTTGTATGGGTTCTTGCCAGCGTTCTCGCCAACGTAGTTTGCCTTGATAGCGTCAAGCGTTCCGTCAGCCTTAAGCTCCTTGAGAGCACCGTTGACAGCTGTCTGAAGCTCAGTGTTGTCAAGCTTCATTGCAATAGCGTATTCTTCCTCAGCGAAAGGCTCGTCAAGTATTTCAAGATCGTCGTTCTTCTCAACGAAAACCTTAGCAGGCTCAGCGTCGATTATAACAGCGTCTATCTTGCCCTGCTTCAGAGCCTGAACAGCGTCAGCACCCTTGTTGTATTTTTCTACCTTAGCGTCCTTAACGTCCTCGGCATAAATATCGCCTGTTGTTCCAAGCTGAACACCGATAGTCTTGCCCTCCAGATCGTCAACGCTGTGAACTGTATTAGCAGGCACTCCGCAGCCTGCAAGCATTGTAACGCTCATTGCCACTGCAATAAGTCCTGCTGCAAATTTCTTCATAACATACATTCCTTTCAAAAATTGATAGCGACAGCCCTACGATACCGACTGTGCATAAACCTATATCATATATTATAACTGAACACACGGCTTTTTGCAATAGCTTTTATCAGTGATTTGATATATAAATTATGAATTTTTTGTTTTGCCAAACCATTTTAGTAAACAAAAAAGGTATCCACCCAATGGGGACACCTCTTTGTGAAAATCAGCTTAGAAATCCATTGTGAACTGAACTCTGTGGTTGCCGTCTGCGTCATCGTCTATCATTTCAGCTTTTACAATTTTGATAGGCGTAACAGGCTTTGACTGTGCGTTATCTGAACCTGTTGTTCTCTCCACCTTGAGGAAGTCATCAACAACGTCCATGCCCTCTGTTACCATGCCAAAAGCCGCATACTGTCCGTCAAGGAAGGTATCCTTATCGCTGTAGCAGATAAAGAACTGGCTTGAAGCACTGTTCATATCATTGGCTCTTGCCATTGATACAACTCCTCTTGTATGGCTCAGGCTGTTTTCAACGCCATTTGCCGAGAACTCGCCCTTGATAGTTTCCTTGCTTCCGCCTGTGCCGTCACCGTTAGGGTCACCGCCCTGTGCCATAAAGCCGTCTACAACTCTATGGAAAGTAAGTCCGTCATAGAACTTTTCCTTTACCAGCTTCTCGAAGTTCTCGCAGGTTATAGGTGCGTCATTGGCATAAAGCGTGATAACAAACTTCTTGTCAGTGTCAGCCGCAGAGGTCTGTGATGAGCTGTCACCCTTATCTCCGCAGGCTGTAAGAACTGCGCAGGCAAGCACGCCTGCTGTGCAAAGAGCCAATGCTCTGAATAGCTTTTTAAGTTTCATTTTTATCGTCCTTTCGATCATTATTAATGGCACTTCTGCCTTTTCACTAGCCTATTATAGCACCTCACTGCAAAAAAATCAACATCAGACCATGTTTTTCACATAATTTTCATCATATGAAGCCTAAAGTTGGCTTATTTAATATTGATTTTCGGCTCTTAATGGAGTATAATTATAATGTTTTTTAAAGAAAAATATAAAAACTATGTTATGTATGGAGGACTGAACAAAATGGATAAACTGAAAAAAGCTCTGCCTTTTATCATCCCGCCTCTGGCTGTATTGCTCATAATGGGATTTGCTTTTTATCGGCATGGGCTTTACCCTTTTGGTGACGGCACTGTATCATGGTGTGATATGTCACAGCAGGTGATACCCCTGCTCACCGACTTCAAGGATATTTTCACAGGCAAGGACGGAATGTTCCTTAACTTCCACAACGCAGGAGGAATGGACCTGTGGGGCGTTTTCTTCTTCTTTATCGCAAGCCCCTACACTTTGCTTGTGCTTTTTGTTGACAAGGCTGACATCATCTACCTTGTGAACATTCTCACAGTGCTTAAAATGATGACAGCGGCTGTCACGGCGCAGATATATTTCCGCTCCTGTCAAAAAAAGCTCGACCCTTACATTGGCGCTGTACTCAGCGTCATATATGCATTCTGCGGCTATGGAATGCTCTATTATCAGAACAACATATGGCTCGACATGATGTATCTTTTCCCGCTTCTTATGGTGGCGTTCAGGGAGCTTTTTGAGAAAAAGCGCATTATCCCATACACTGTCATGCTCACACTTATGATGATAGTGAACTACTACATCAGCTACATGATAGTTGTTTTCATACTGCTTTTCATGGCGCTTTGCTGTTGGCGTTACCGCAAGGAAGAAAAATACAAGGACGTTCCATGCAGATTTGTTATAGGCTCGCTCCTTGGTGCATTGCTTTCAGCGGTGGTATGGATACCATGCTTCCTGCAGTTTTTGTCAAGCGGACGTTCTAAATCAGTTATCGAACAGCTTGAGACTTCTTCATTCATCACAAACTACTACACGACCTTCTGCCTGCTGTTGTCAACGGCTTCGGTGATAGTGATAGTTGCGGTATTTCTTCTTGACGGCAAAAAACGCAGCAAGCGTTTGAACACCGACCTTATAATGCTCTTTTTGATGCTCGTACCTATTTTAATAGAGCCTGCGAACCTTATGTGGCACACAGGAAGCTATATGTCGTTCCCATGCAGATACGCTTTCATCACCATATTCTTTGCACTTATCTGCGCAGGATATTTTCTTTCATCGGAAAACGCAGTGGCAAAAGGAAAGAAAAACTGCGACCACTTTGTTATATTCCTGATACTTGCGGCACTTATCTACGGCTTTTACAACTTCTCAGAGGGCTTTGTTGAAAACAACCGCTCAGGAATATCAAAATACACCTCAAGCCTTTGGCAGGACAGCACCGCCTTTGAGCTTTGCCTTGAATTTTTCATTGTGGCGGCGGCATTTTATGCGATTGTCGTTCTGCTACACAAAAAGGGCTGGATATCAAAGAAGATATTTGCGATCTTCCTTGCAATGTTCGTTGCGGCTGAGTCCTACGCAAACGTGAATATTTATATGGTATCCCCTAGCGTGAACAATCCACAGCGTGCGGCTAATCATCAGAAGATAATGGATCTTTCAGACAGACTTGACGAAACAGAGGGCTTTTACAGAGTAAAGACCGCAAGCAAGCTTTTTGAGGTCAATCTGGTCGGTTCAATGGGCTACAATTCCCTGAGCCACTACACCTCCCTCACAAGCCGTGATTATATGTACATGATGAAGCAGCTTGGTTACTCCTCCTACTGGATGGAGGTAGGCTCATATGGCGGAACGGAGCTTACTGACGCTTTGCTGTCAGTAAAATATCTTATTGAAAAAAGTACAGGCTCGGCTGACGCTGTATATTCAAACGATACCTACGAGATAGTGCCGACAGAATACTATCTCCCCCTTGGCATTGTGACCAACGCTGACCTGAGCGGCAGCGGGGAGCTTTCCACAGGCACAAGAAGCAACGTTCAGAAGAAGCTTTTTGAACAGCTTTTCGGCGGCAACGGTGACGAGCTTATCACAGACTACGAATACACCACGATCTATGGTGTGCAGGACGACAGTAACTTTAAACCGAACTACACCTTCAACACCACAGGCAATGTAGCCTACATGGACTACAGCATAGATGTGACAGACAAGCAGACACTTTATTTTGACTGCTTCGACAAGCTTTCAAACAGCCTCAGCGAGGATATAAACGGAAGCTTCATGGTAACAGTGAATGGTCAGGTAATGCAGATGGATTATCCGTCACAATCGAGCAACGGGCTTTTGAAGCTTGGGGAATTTGAAAATGAACACGTCAACGTGCGTGTGACCTTGAAAAAAGGCATCACAGGCTGCCGTTCCTATGGCGTTTTCGGGCTTCACCACAATGTGCTTGAAAAGGCACTTGAACAGGTTCAGACCGCCGGTCTTACAGACAGTGACGGCAAGCTTTCAGGAAGCGTGAACGCAAAGGCAGGACAGAAATGTGTGCTTCAGATACCATATCAGGAGGGTCTGAAAATAAAGGTCAACGGCAAGGCTGTTTCATATGACAAGGTTTTCGGTGACCTTGTAAGCTTTGACTTGCAGGAGGGCGAGAACACCATAACTGTAACAAGCGTGCCAAAGGGCTTTTATGCAGGTCTTGCACTGACTATCGTAGGCATTGCGCTGACAGTGGGATATTTCTTCATAAGAAAGAAACTGAAATTCGGAGAAACTATGGAAGCCGCTGCACTTGTGGCTGTTATCGGTGCGGGAACCATTGTGATGATAGTGGTTTATGTTGCACCTTGCATACTGAATATTTATAGCTGATAATACTCCACAAGGTCTATATTATAGGGGCGAACAGCGTTCGCCCGCCTTTGGCACAAGCATTGTAATGATAAAAATAAAAACTGCGGATAGTTTAAACACTGTCCGCAGTTTTGTTATGTAGGGGCGATCTTAGGTCGCCCGCATATTGCCGCCATGATATCAACAATTTTTGTAAGTTGAGTTCAAGCCTGTTTGAATTGGTCGAAAATGTGCAAAGTAACGGGCGAACACTGTTCGCCCCTACTGTTATAATCCGAAATTATTTATGCTCTTCAAGATACTTCTCTGTATCCATTGGATAGCATTTCAGGTTTGGAAGCTCGTCAAGGGTGAGAACTCTTTCGCTGTTGTAGATCTTGTTCCACTCGTCAAATGTGGTGTACTGATCTGAAAGCTGTTTATCCTTGATACAGAACTCGCCGTTCCATGTACTGAACCACGCCCAGCGTGTGCCGTCGTTGAATGCTCCGTCAGGGTCGAACATCGAGCCGTTCTCTGTCATTGCGATTATCTTTTTTGTGGATGTGCTTGACTTCACAAGGTCATAATACCACTTCTGTGAAGAACTGTCCTGCTCTGCAGGATAACAGTCATAGCCCATTATGTCAACATACTCATCTCCCGGATACCAGTCAGGATTCTGTGCGTTCCATACCCAGATGAGGTTGTTAAGACCATACTCATTTGTGAACTTGTCATACATGAGCTGCCAAAGCTGAATGTATGCGTCCTTTCCTGCTGAACCCCACCAGAACCATGCGTTGCCGGGATACTTAGGGTCGCCTGCCGCCTCGTGGAGAGGTCGCCAAAGTATAGGCACGTTTGCGTCTGCAAGCTCTTTAAGCACCCCTGCCATATGGTCAAGGTCTGCTATGATAGAATCATAGCCCTCTTTATCCTCGCCGCTGAGAGCCTTTGCAAGGTCGAAGTCTGTGTATTCAGAATAGAAGCCCTGCCACCATGCTCCGCCGTTCTTTTCCAGGTTTTTCTCAGGGGCATACCAATGCCAGCAAAGTGAAACTATTCCGTTTTCATTGTTGTACCAATCCATAGCCTGCAATGGCACCATATCTCCGCCGCCTGCGCCATGTGAAAGTGCGCTGTTTGAAAGGTTTGAAACGTCAAGACCAAGTATAGCAGGCGTCTTGCCTGTGTGCTTCTTTATCTCCTTGAACTCACGGCAGTCCTTGCCCTCGTTATCTCCTGAAAACTGACCTGAGATAGTATACTTGCCATAAACGTCTGTAAGGAAGTTATAAAGTCTTTTTGCCTCGTCAGAAGCGTTAGGGTTTGAAAGCTGATTTGATACCTCATACTGTGAAAGGTCGATAGCAGGAGCTGGGGTTATCTTTATCCTGTCGATATAGATATGACCATTGTCGCCCTTTATGCCTATCTTATGAGTACCCTCGTCGATAAGCACATTTTCAGCCATAGTGTCGCCAAACTCTGTTGTGGTTGATGTGAAGTTTGTGAGTGCCGCACCGTCGACAGTGATAAGATTCGACTGACCCTCGCCGTCTGCTGCCATTGTGAGAGTAATATTATAGCTTCCCTTTGCAGGAAAATCTATCTCGAACTCCGCCATATCTCCTGATGAGCCTATAGAAACGAAGCCGTCGCCGGAAAACTTACCAAGAAAATTCTTATCAAGCACTGCCGCACCTCCCGAAAGAGTTCCCTCCTCCGCCTCGGATTCATAGCTGAAATCCTCAGGAACGTCATACTCTGTTGTTACGTCTGAAAGGTCGATGTTGCCCATATCCTCAACGACAGGGGCTGTTGTGGTGGTAGTTTCGCCTGCTGACGAACTGCCTGAGCTGCTGTTTCCTGTGCTGCTGCAGCCTGCTGCCGCACAAGCGATAAGCACTGCCATAACGGCAGCAACTGTTCTTTTCATTATTTCACGCATAATGTTCTCCTTATCATTAATATTTAAAATATTCAAATTTTTATAAAGCCAAACTTTGCGAAGCTCTCGCCTTTAGGCTTTATATTCCATACTTTTAAATATATCATATAAAAAATCATTGTCAATAGCCATTTTTAATGTTTAACATCGTGTTCAAAATTGATAACGTTTACTTTTATTTGAACTAAAAAAATATGAACCCACACGGCATTGGGTTCATATTTTCATATATAAAAATATTATTTTCTGAGAAACGTTCTGTATACCCAACGGGTGAATTTTCTAGGAAATATAAACAAGCCAAGTTGGAGAGTGCATGGCATGAAAAAGTCACGGAAGCCCGTATACCCTGAACGGTGTATTATCCACCTCACACGAATGAAAGCCTTTGTATGCTCCCAGCTTTTGCGTGTATCCACAGTATTTTCATCTATGCGGTAGCGCACAAGCACCTCGGGTATATTCTGTCCCTTTGCACCATGCTGTAACATTCGTGCGATAAACTCATAGTCCTCGCACATTTTAAGGTCACTGTAACCGCCTATCTTCTCCGCAAAGGACTTGCGAAAAGCCACAGACTGCCTGTTGAAAGGGTTGCGTCGTTTGGAATATGAAGCGATATCCTTATGCATGACAGGCACTTTTTTCACCGAAACTACCTCGTCGGTGTCAGTGTCGAACTCCTCCACATATGTGCCGATTATATCAAGCTTTGGCTTCACCGCAAAAAGGGTCATCTGCTTCAAGCAGCGGTTAGGGAGAGATATATCGTCGCTGTCCATTTTCACGATATAATCGCATTTACACGCCTTTATGCCCTCGTTGTAAGCCTTTCCAACGCCCACGTTCTCGTCTATCTGAACGATATGGAAAATATGCTTGAACTCGTCCTGAAAAGACTTCACGATAATATTAAGCTCGCAGGTGAGCTTGCCGTCGCACACAAGCACGAAGTCAGAGGGAGGATATGACTGCATGAGCATAGACTCAAGACTCTCGTTAAGGTTCTCAGGAAGCTCACGGTCATACACCGACATAAGCACACTGTATTCAGGCAGCGTATATTTTCCAACTCGATACGTCATAAAATCCCTCCCCTGCATTATTATCAACTCAATTATACTATAACAGCTCCAAAAAGTCAACTACGACCAACAAAGTATACTATTTATATAGTACAGACCAATACACAAAAAAAGACCGCCCCATTCGGAACGGTCTTGTAAGCTACTTTGAAAAATTAGCCAAGCTTCTTAGCAAGCTGTGATACCTTTCTTGCAGCAGCATTCTTATGCATAATGCCCTTTGTGCAAGCCATATCTACCTTCTTGATAGCAGCTCTTACTACTTCTTCCTTGTTTTCTGCGTTCTCAGCTACAGCAGCGTCAGCCTTCTTGAGTGCAGTTTTAAGATCAGACTTTACAGCCTTGTTTCTCATTGTCTTAGTGTTGATAACCTTGACTCTCTTCTTAGCGGATTTAATGTTTGGCATACCGACACCTCCCTCATTCTGTATAAATTTGCACTTATTTGCACAAGCTATCCGCAGACTGAGAGGAAATGCGGAAAGCCCTTTAAACAAGCCTTGTAAAATATTTTACCACATTTCAAAAGAAATTGCAAGGGGGGTTACTGAAAAAAATATAGAAATTTTGCGGTCTAAATTGTAGGAACACACAAAAACTTACACGATATCACAGAAAGGTGAATAAAATGAGCATTAGAACGGATATGGCGGCGGAAAGCTTTTCTCAGGCAGGCGGTGCGGAAAAGCTTCAGGGAGTGAAAGTCAAAAACAAGGTTATTGAAAACGCTAGGCTTGAGGTAACGGACATCACCATAGAAACACAGGAAGCCTCCGAAAAACTTGGCAGACCTGTCGGCAGATACATCACCCTTACCGCCACAGATTCAACATTCGATATGTACAGCGACAGTTTTCGCGAGCGTGCAGAAGTCATAGCAAAAGCCATAGGGGAGCTTTGCGGTGGTTGTGAACGTTTTTTGGCAGTAGGACTTGGGAACCATGCCCTGACTTCTGACGCTGTTGGTCCTCTTACCGCTGAAAAGATCTTCGCTACCCGCCACATAAAAAGCCTTGCAAAAGAGATTGATACTGACGATCTGGGCGAGGTCACAGTGATACAGACAGGAGTGCTTGGAAACACGGGAATAGAATCCTCAGAGCAGGTAAAAGCAATTGCAGAGCGTGTAACACCGCAGGCTGTTATTGCAGTTGACGCACTGGCTTGCAGCGAGCTTTCAAATCTTGGCAGGACGATACAGCTTTGCAACACCGGCATTTCTCCGGGAAGCGGAGTCGAAAACGCACGAAAAGAGCTTTCGCTTTCGACCCTCGGGGTAAAGTGCATTGCCATAGGCGTGCCAACGGTCATAGATCTTTGCACTGCCGCACAGCACATTTTCGGTCAGACCGCACCTGAAAGCTCCGAAAACATCATGGTCGCTCCGAAAACTGCTGACAAACTTTCGGAAAACTGCGCAAAGCTCATTGCAATGGGCATAAACCGTGCCGTTCACCCTGCCCTGTCGCAAGAGGACATCCAAACTCTCACCTGCTGACAAAAGACAGGTGGTACAGTAATGTAAAAGCTGTATACAACAATTGTAAACTTTTTATTAATATGTATGAGCGAAATTGCGAAAACGTTTTCTGAAAACGAATACTCACACAAATTCAACACACCTTTGTCATAATCAACAAAAACGCTTGAGCTTTATATTGCAAAATGCTGATTGACTAAATTTAAACTTTTTGTTATCATTAGTAAGGACGAAAAATAAGCGTTATGGTAAGCGTTGTCGGGTAACAATGCTTGTCGATCGTAACAGATGAACGTTTTGGGTAAGGAACATTCGTCTATTATCAAGGAGGTTACTATAATGAAAATGGCAAAGAGAATTTTCGCTGCTGCTTGTGCGCTTTCACTGGCTTGCAGCATGGCTGCTTGCGGCAGCTCATCAAGTGACAGCTCATCTTCCAAGAAGGAAGCTAAGGCTATGACAGAAGATCAGAAGGAGCAGGTAAATGCACTTCAGGATAAGCTCCCTGACATCGAGCTTTCAAACAAGACTATCAAGTGGATGGCTCACTATGACATCAACCCTAGTGATGGTAAGTCAGAATCACCTGCTATCTCACTTTTCCAGACTAAGTACGGCGGAAAGATCGAGTACGTTCAGACAACTTGGGATAACAGATATACTGATCTTGCTAAGGCAGTTATGGCTAACGACTCACCTGACTTCTTCCCTGCTGACGACATGGACGCATTCCCTAAGGGCGCTATCAAGGCCATGTTCGAGCCTATCGACGATGTAGTTGATTTCAGCTCAGACATCTGGTCATCATCACAGACACTTAACGATTCATTCGTATTCAACGGCAAGCACTATGTAGCTGCTATCGACGTAAGACCACAGTATGTTTGTACATACAACACAAAGACAATATCAGACTTTGGCTATGATGATCCTGCTGAGCTTTATGCTAATGACGAGTGGACATGGAGCAAGTTCACAGAGATGTGCCTTGACTTTGCAGACTCTGAAGCTGACAGATATGCTCTTGATGGTTACTGGTACGGCAAGGCTCTTAACGATACTTGCGGTTATCCACTTATCGGTCTTGAGGACGGCAAGCTTGTAAACAACATGGGCAAGGCTGAAGTTGGCACAGTTCAGGATCTTATGTACAACCTTGAGAAGAACAACGTTGTATTCGACAGATCAAGCAACAACTGGAATACAAGAGGTGACGGAGCTAACGGTGAAGGTCTTGGTTCACAGCTCACACTGTTCATTCCTATCGGCACATGGGCTCTCGAGGATACTCCTGAAAAGACTAAGACATTCGGAAGCGTCAAGGACGGCGAGGTTATGTTCGTTCCAATGCCAAGAATGGACGATTCTGACAAGTACTATGTATCTACAGGTGTAAACGGCTATCTCCTCTGCAAGAACGCTCCAAACCCAGACGGCTTCAATGCGTACGTAAACTGCTGCAAGGTTGCAAACTCTGAGGTACAGAACATTACAGAAGAACAGCTCAAGAACGACTACGGCTGGTCAGACGATATGATCGAGATGCGTAAGACAATTTACGATCTGGCTAGACAGAATCCTGTATTTGACTTCCAGGACGGCGTATCTGCTGAGCTTTCAACACTTATGCAGACAGTAAACCAGGCTACAATGATAACAGGCGGCGGAGCTACTACATGGACAGAGTGCGTTGCTGAGAACCAGAAGGCTGTTGATTACATCATCAAGGAAGCAAACGCTAACGTTGCTGAATAATTCAGTATTTTCAAGCGGGACGTTCATTCGTCCCGCTTTTTTATTGCCTTTGTATTTGTCACGAATTTGTTAAATATATTTGTACGCAAAATGCACAATATAAAATACATAAATTTGTGCAAGAATTTTACGGATTTTTATGTACAAATCACAAAAAATATGCTATAATAAATACACGTTAAAAAGAATATATCAAAGAAGGGAGATATGTTTTATGAGATCGATTATTACTATCAGCCGTGAATTTGGCAGCGGAGGACGTGAAATAGGCAAGAAGCTTGCTGATGATCTGGGCATACCTTTCTATGATAAAGAGCTTTTGGAAATGGCTTCAAAAGAGAGCGGTATATGTCAGGAGCTTTTTGTTAAGAACGATGAGTCCTATACTAACAGCTTTCTTTTCTCACTGGTCATGGGTAATTACCCTGTAAGTGCAGACGGCAGGATCAATCCTGATATGCCGCTAAATCACAAGATATTCTTGGCTCAGTTTGAAACTATCAAGAACATTGCAAAGAAGGGTCCTTGTGTTATTGTAGGACGTTGTGCTGACTATGTTCTGAAAAATGAGCCTAATATTATCGACTTCTTCATTTCCGGCAACACTGCCGAAAAGAAAAAGCGTATCCTCGAGAGATACGATATCGAAAAAAACAAAGCTGAGGACTTTATCCGCAAGACTGATAAGCGGAGAGCTTCATACTATAATTATTACACCGACATGAAGTGGGGCGAAGCAAAGAACTATGACCTTTGTATCAACTCGTCCAAAACAGGCGTTGACGGTGCTATCAAGCTTATGAAAGCTTATATCGAAATAAAAGAAGCCAACGCTGATAAATAGGAATTTTTCGTTTTAATTCATTTTACTTTCCTTACTACGAAAGAGGGCTGACCATAGGGTCGGTCCTTTTCCGTTTTATGAGAAGTTTTATTACTCTAGCTTAAACAAAGTGTAACCAATATGTTATTGACAATAACAAGCAAATATATTATACTGTATAAAAGGGCAGAAGTCCGTCAAAAAAAATAAAAAATACTGCAAAAGGAGAAACAGAAAATGGCTGAAATAAAAGTTATCACTATCGGCAGACATTATTGCGCAGGCGGTTCGACTATCGGTAAGCTTGTGGCAGAAAAGCTCGGTATCCCATGCTATGACAGAGAGATAATCGACATGGCGGCACAAAAAAGCGGCATTGCAATGAGCGAGATACAAAAATACGAGGAAGCCGCTCTGAGCATTCTCAAAACACCGATAAATCTGTTTTCAAAGGAGAAAGAGTATCCTATAACAGAGAAGATATTCGCCGCTGAAACAGAGGTAATAATGGAGCTTGTTTCAAAGGGAAACTGCGTTATCGTGGGCAGATGTGCAGATTTTATACTGAAAAACAAAGTCAAGACGCTGAATGTCTTCATTAATGCAAGCTTTGAGAAGCGTCAGGAGTGCGCAATTGAGAAGCACAACATCTCCGAGGACGAGGTGGAAGCAAGGCTCAAAAAGTATGACAAAAAACGTGCTGACTATTACAACTCCAACACAAACAAAAAGTGGGGAGATATTTCAAGCTATGATATGTGCCTTGACAGCGGCAAGCTTGGATACGAAATGTGCGCCGAGATAATTGCTGACACTGTGAAGCTTTCAAGGGAGAAATAGGGGCAATATTTTATTGGGAGCGATAAAAAATGTCAAAGGATAAGGAAGTCAAGACCAATGCCATGCGTATTCTTGACAGAAATAAGGTAAAATACAAGGTCAACACATACGAGTGCGACGAGTTTATCGACGGCATACACATTGCAGATATGCTCGGTCAGCCATATGAAAGCTCGTTCAAGACCCTTGTAACAGTGGGAAAAAGCGGAAATTACTATGTTTTCGCTATCCCTATCGCAGAGGAGCTAGACATGAAAAAGGCGGCAAAGTCTGTGGGCGAAAAGTCGGTGGAAATGCTCCACGTCAAGGATATAAACTCTGTTACAGGCTACATTCGTGGTGGCTGTACACCCCTTGGCATGAAAAAACAGTACATGACGGTAGTTGACAGCTCTGCGGAGCAGTTTGAGGAGATAATCATAAGCGGCGGACGTATCGGGTCGCAGATAATGCTTTCTCCGAAAGACCTTATCAAGGTCACAAGGGGTAAATTTGAGAGCATAACAATGAGTGAATAGACAAAAAAAGAGAGCCACTTGGCTCTCTTTTATTTTGCATTTATGTTGATATATTCGGGCTTTGTCTTTGAGTACATTATTTTCTGGCTGGAATAAAGTCCGTAATAGCCCGAAAGCATATAGCTTACTCCGCAGGCAACCGCAAAAAGTACAAGCCCACTTCCACCGAAAAGCTCATAGCTGAGAAGTATGGAAGCCACAGGGCAGTTCACAACGCCACAGAAAAGTGCCACAAGACCTATAGCCGCACCGAATGATGGGTCAAGCCCCAAAAAGCCTGCGGCTGTACAGCCGAAAGTTGCTCCGATAAAGAAGGTCGGGACTATCTCACCGCCCTTGAAGCCTGTATTTATAGTTATGGCGGTGAAAAGCATTTTCAGGGCAAAGGCTTCCGGGTGCGCCTTACCTTTCTCTAAAGCCGCCACGATAACGTCTACGCCTGCTCCGTTGTAATCCCTTGTACCTACAAGCAAAGTCAATGCAATGATCACAACGCCACCTACAGCTATCCTGAGATATGTGTTAGGCAGATACATCTGAAATCTTGAATGTGAAAACTCCATTACCATGCAAAGGAGTATGGATATCACCGCACAAAGAGCCGCAAGCGCCGCTATCTGGGTCACAGACACAAGGGAAAGCCTTGGTATGCCTGTTATGTTGAACTTTGTTGGCGCAAGCCCTGCCAACAGCGATATTTTATATGCGATAAGAGAGGAAGCTATGCAAGGCACAAGACCCACATAGTATATAACGCCCACGCTTATTACTTCCATAGCGAAAAAAGTCGCAGTCAAAGGCGTGCCGAAAAGTGCGGCAAACACTGCACTCATTCCGCACATTATCACAAGGCTGGAGTCTTTTTCGTCAAGCTTTAAAAGCTCGCCTGCCTTTGCGCCAATGCTTCCGCCAAGCTGCAAAGCCGCACCCTCACGTCCTGCCGATCCGCCCGTAAGGTGGGTGAGTACGGTGCCTAGAAAGATGAGAGGCGCCATAAGCAGCGGCACTTTGATGTTTCCACGAACAGAGCTTATGATAAGATTTGTACCGGTCTCCTCATTCACCTTACAGACACGATAGCTGAAAATGATAAACAGACCTGCCAACGGCATAAGATACAATGTCCAGCTATGACCCTCACGGAAGCCTGTGGCAAAGTTTACCGCCATATGGAACAGCGAGCCGACTATTCCCCCTATTACACCCACTGCGCAGGCGATAAAGACCCACTTTGCAAAGGCTATGGAGAATTTTTTCACCGTCCGCATTTTGCTTTTTATAAACTCACTGCTTATTTTCCTCACCCCTTTTTACAGAAAAACAACGGGCGACATATGCCGCCCGAAATACTTGAAATACAGCTCCACAATAATGGAACATCGCATTTCTGTGAAACAGAAATCTAGCCGTTCCACTACAAGATAATATGCTAAATTATACCTCAGCGATTACCTCTACCTCAACGAGAACGTCCTTTGGAAGCTCTTTTGCGGCAACGCATGAACGTGCAGGCTTTGATGTGAAATACTCACCGTAAACTCCGTTAAATGCACCGAAATCTGACATATTCTTAAGGAAGCATACTGTCTTTACAGCCTTGCCGATAGATGTTCCTGCGGCTTCAAGAACGTTTGTGAGGTTCTTGCAAACCTGATGTGTCTGCTCCTCGATAGTTGTTGCCTCAACGTTGCCTGTTGCAGGATTGATTGCTATCTGACCTGATGTGAAAACAAGGTTTCCTACCTTCATTGCCTGTGAATATGGACCAATTGCGTCCGGTGCGTTCTTTGTGTAAACAACTTCTGCCATTTTTATCTACTCCTGTCTTAAAAAATCTTAAAATTACTTATTGACTATCTTAAAGCCTGCGGCTGTAAGAGCCTGTCTTATCTCTCTGATATGATCAAAGTTTCTTGTTTCAAGAACAAGTCTGAGCAGGCAATCTGTGATATCGCTGTCCTCGCTTGCTCTCTCGTGGTGAACAGAAACAACGTTTCCGCCGAGCTTTGAGATTATCTCTGAAACATCTCTCAGCTGACCAGGTCTGTCCTCAAGCTGGATAGTAAGAGTATCAGATCTGCCAGACTTGAGCAGACCTCTCTTGATAACTCTTGAAAGGATAGTTACGTCTATATTTCCGCCTGAAACAAGACATACGACCTTTTTGCCCTTGATGTCAGGTATCTTATTAAACATTACTGCGGCAACAGGTGTTGCGCCTGCGCCCTCTGAAACGAGCTTTTGCTTCTCGATAAGGTGGAGGATAGCTGATGATATCTCGTCGTCTGAAACTGTAACAACGCCGTCAACATACTTACTGCAATACTCAAAGGTATGCTCGCCGGGCTCTTTTACCTTGATTCCGTCTGCGATAGTGTGAACGCTTTCAAGGCACTCTATCTTGCCGTCTTTAAGTGAATTTACCATTGAAGGTGCGCCTTCAGCCTGAACGCCGTATACTCTAACGCTTGGCTTGAGCTGTTTTACAGTGAATGCAACACCTGAGATAAGTCCGCCGCCGCCAACCGGAACAACGATAACGTCTGCATCAGCCACCTGACTAAGTATCTCCAGACCGATAGTTCCCTGACCTGCGATAACATTCTCGTCATCGAACGGGTGAATAAATGTATAGCCGTTAGCGTCACGAAGCTCGATAGCCTTTGCATAAGCGTCATCATAAACGCCAGGCACAAGACATACCTCAGCGCCATAGCCCTTTGTTGCCTCTACCTTTGAGATAGGTGCGCCGTCAGGAAGACAGATGATAGACTTTATACCGTTCTTTGTTGCGGCGAGAGCAACGCCCTGTGCGTGGTTTCCTGCTGAGCAGGCGATAACGCCGTGTGACTTTTCCTCGTCTGAAAGCTGTGATATCTTATAATAAGCTCCTCTTACCTTGAAAGAACCTGTTACCTGAAGGTTTTCTGTTTTCAGATAAACGTCACAATCAGGGTTTACCTTTGGCGCATGGATACACGCTGTTGGTCTGATGACCTCTTTGAGCACGTTTGATGCGTCAAAAACCTTATCCAATGTAAGCATAAAAAACAACCTCTTTTTTCTATGTAGTAATAAAAAAAGCCCTCGCCTGACTAGAGGCGAAGACATAATATCTCCGTGTTACCACTCTGATTGCAGACCATAAGCCTGCCACTCATATCTCTTTCTAACGGTGAGAGACCGTATCCGCTTAACACATCTGCTTAGGCGGATCAGCTCAGAGATGATCCTGACGGCGTTATCCCTGCGGACTTTCACCAAACGTCCACTCTCTGCGAAGTATTCGCACCGTCACCTTTCTCGTCACAGCCTTTTTGATATTCAATACAATCATTATATCACCATAAATATGAATTGTCAACAGCAATAAAATGAATTTTTCTCTAAGACATTATACAAGAATAAAAACCCACACCAAGGTGCGGGCTTTTATCAATTAAGGAAGTATAGAAAAAATATATGAAGAAAACAATCATGAAGTCTTTTTAACTGTCGGTCTTTCCTTTCCGACTGTAATAATATTACCACTGCAATGTGATAGAATTATGTGCAAAGAGAGTACATTTGCAAAAATATCACCTTTTGTTTGCATAATGCACAACGATATGACGAAGCTTCCCTGTGGTCATATCCCTGCCCTTTATATCCGCTCCGTTGTGGCTCATAAGCTCAGCGCAGACTATGTCGTCGGTACTGCACCTGAAAACCTCGTGTCCGTCACACACCACCACAAGCTTTTCACTATCAACAGATATTCCGCCTGTTCTTCCAATAACATTTTCCTCTGCACCCTCACGCTCCACCACATAGGAAACTCGTTTCCCATGATAGCGTTCAAGCTCTTTCAAGGGCGTACCCTTATTTCTCTTAAAAAATCCCATTTTAAGCTCCTGTATCAATTATCTGCTATATTATTATCATTTCCTGCACAAAGCTGCCTTGCGGAGACGATAACGTCAAGCGACTCGCCCACCGACTGCAAAAAGGCTGACAGCAGCCCAAGCTGGTCAACGCTCAAACCCTCACCAAGATAATTTGCAAATGCCGCAGCCATTATATTAAGCTGCTGACCGCAGCACGATCCCCTGTTTTCCACTGATACCGCCCTTTCCTGCTCACAACGTTTCTCTGTCATAATATGCGTCAGAAGAATAATACGTTCGCATATGCAGATAATAAGGGCATATTCTGAAAGGGGTCAAACACCTATGAACATCACTCACACCATACTTGCCACAGTCGGCTCTATAATAGTTATGTTCGCCATATCAAAGCTGCTGGGCAACAAGCAGATATCACAGCTCACGCTTTTTGACTACATCAACGGTATCACCATAGGCTCTATCGCCTCTGAAATGGCTGTTTCGCAGGAAATGGACGAGCTTATCGTGCCTGTTATCGCAATGGTGCTTTACGGACTGACAGGCTTTCTGTTGTCGGTGCTTACGATGAAGTCTATCCACTGCCGACATTTTCTCTCGGGCAAGCCTATCCTGCTTATTGAAAAAGGCAAAATATATCCCGAAAATCTTAAGACCGCCAAGCTTGATGTGAATGACCTGCTTTCAAGAGCAAGAACGTCAGGCTATTTCGACATCTCAAAGATATACTACGCTATTCTGGAAACCAACGGCACTATCTCTTTCATGGAACGTGCAGCAGAAGCACCTCTCACTCCAAAAGACTTAGGATATGAGAAGCAGGATGAAAAACTTTGCACCGACCTTATCCTTGACGGCGTTATTATGGAGGACAACCTGAAATACGCAGGCAAGGAGATAAAATGGCTCACAAACGAAATAAGAAAGCAAGGCTGTTCATCACCTGACAAGGTCTTTCTCTGCATAGTTGACGGAAACGACAAGGTGACAGTGTTTCCGAAAACTCAGGAGAGCAACAAGAAGATCTACTTCGACTGAACCTTCTTCAAAAACTCGTGCAGCTCCTCTGCAAGCCTGCTCACAGGCAGACCAACAACGTTATAAAAGTCCCCGTCTATCTTTTCCACAAGAAGTGCTCCAAGCCCTTGTATGCCGTAAGCCCCCGCCTTATCCATAGGCTCGCCGCTTTTCACATAGGCTTTTATCTCCTGGTCGGAAAGCTCTCTGAAAGTCACTGCGGTATCAACGGAAAAGCTACTGTAACGACAGCCTCTGCCAAGGGTAACGCCTGTTACAACATGATGTGTCTTGCCTGACAGCATTTTTAACATTCTTATGGCATCAGCTTCGTCCACAGGCTTACCGAGAACTTCCCCATCGCATATTACAACAGTGTCACAGCCGATAACAACGCTCAGGTCATAGACCGAAGCGATACATCTGCATTTTATCCCTGAAAGATACTCAGGGGCAAGCTCCGGTGTAACGTCCTCTGGTATTTTTTCGTCACAATCAGAGGGGATAACTCTGAAATTCTCACACATCAATGACAGCAGTTCTTTTCTTCTTGGCGACGCTGAAGCAAGTATAACATCATAATCCATAAGCTCGCTTGAAATATTCACTGACATAAAGATCTTCCTTTACTTCTTTTACTTCTTACTCAAAAAGGCAACGCACTTATTATCCTGCGCTGCCTTAGTTTTTTATTACAACTTCATTCCGCACTCTGAGCAGAACTTAACGCCTGCCGGCTCTTTGTGGCCGCACTGAGAGCAGAATACAAAATTGCTGTTTGCAGGCTCTTGCACCGGAGCTTCTGCTATCACCGGAGCAGGCTGTGGCATTGGTGCAGGCTGAGGTGCTGTTTCAGGCTGTGGGATAGGTGCAGCAGTCTGTGTCACAGCAGGCTCAGGGATAGGAGCGGCTGTCTGAACATTCTGATGAGCAGGATCGCCATAAACAGGATTAGCCTGTGGCTGAGTATAAGCAGGTGAAACAGGGTGATTATGATAGCCCTGACTGTTTTGTATAACAGGCTGTGCGCCCATTGGAACTGCACCGCCCTGAGCAGGCTGCTGATAAACAGGCTGAGCCATTTCAGGCTGTTTTGTTCCGCAGTTAGGGCAGAACGCCATATTCACTGGTATCTCGTGGCCACAGCCGGAACAAAGTTTCATTCCTCTGATGGTAAGAAGCTGTTCATTAAGATTTTTCAGTTCTTCAAGAGTTGCGTCTATCTGAGCAATAAGGTTTTTCACCTCCGGCTCTTCTATCTTGTCAGCCATTCTGAGCTTGACAAATCTGCCTATCTCGGTATACTTATCGTTTATAAAGGCAAGCTTTGCGTCTATCTGTGCCTTTACTGCGTTTTCAGGTGTATTCTTAGGTGAAAAAAATCCCATTTTTATTCTCCCTTTCGGTTATAATATTTCTTCTGTATTTTGCTCTATGGTGATATTATCCTCAGGCTGAACGTCAAACGAAGTTGTTGTAGTATCAGGTGCTTCTGTAGCAGGAGCGGTGGTAACAGTGCCGTTCTCGGTCGGCTGAGTCTGTGCAGGCTCACTGTCCTTTTTGCTGTCGCCTGAAGCGTTTCCGCCCTCGTCAACTATCTCTGAATCCTTTATCTCCTTATCTATCTCGTCCTGCGACATCTGACCTCTCTTTACAGCTTTGTCATTTACAGCCGACAGACCAAGATAGCAATTCACATAATAATGAGTAAGTATCTGATCGTATGTATAGCCAGCCTCGGCATAATAGCAAGCGCCCCACTGCGACATTCCAACGCCGTGACCCCAGCCATAGGACTTGAAAGTGAACACACCGTCCTTATAGCTTATCTCCATGGCGTTCGATTTCACATCAAAGAGGTTACAGAGCGTGATACCTGTTATCCTAGATTCACTGCCATCATAGGTACAGCTCGTATGACCGTCGATAGTCACTCCGCTTATATACTTTCCGCTGAAAGCAGAGTCTATTTTAAACCAGTTCTTCACGTCGTCGGAAAGCTTTATATCAGTTTGGCTCTCGATACGCTCCTTGACCTCGTCTTTTGTATATGTAGCTTCAATGCCCCAGTTAGGATCTTTATCGTCAAACTCGCTCTTTACACGCTTGAGATACGGGTAAGAAACGCCCCATATATCCTCGCTGGTGGTAGAATAACCTGCTGTTGAAGCAGAATAAACTGCATTTATGATGTTGCCGTTATACATAACGGTCTGACCCTCAACGGCATTTACACATCTTTCTATCTTTGAAGAATATCCGCTTTTAAGCCCCACCGTAGGTATAGCACCTATAGAATCGTTAAATCTGACCCATGTATAAGCCGCCACGGCCTGCGCCTTTATGGCTTCCTCGCCCCACTCACCGCCTATCTCGCTGTTGACTATCTGACAGAGCAGTTCATGACCATTAAGAGTGACGATATTTCCTGAGATTATATCATTGACAGTATAATACTCGTCAGCGACGCTTCTTGTATCTGTAAAGTTAGCAGGGTCGTTCTTTATATCGTAATACTCGCCCTTATCCTCAGGCATTTCCACAGTAAACTCACTGGCTGAAGCCTTTTTCTTTGTGGTCTTTGCCTGCTTTTTCTGCTGAACATAAGACATATCATACTTATCCACAGAGGACTTTTTGAACTTCACAAAGTCATAGACCTCAGTAGCGGCAGTGGTCTTAACGCTTTGAGCTTCAACGTTTTTGACCTGCACCGCAGGGGCTTTTTCTGCGCCCACGCTTTTATTATCCAGCAACAGCTCACCGCATATACCAACGGCAGTTATGCTCATTACTGCTGCGCAGACATTTGCACATATCTTTTTTGTCATCAAATTCATCGTCAAGACACTGTCCTTACCTTCAAGCGGTCACACCGCAAAACATTCCCAATGGCAGCAAAATACTCACTGCATACCTAAATAATAGTTTATCAAATACTGAAAAAAAGTCAAGACAAAGCTAAGTTTCGTCCTGACTTTTCAGCATAATATACAATTTTATATCTGCAATATCGGCATTTTAGCCAAAAACTTCAAATATTACTTGAAGTATCTCTGACCATCAAGCTCCATGCAGAATGTGAGTGATTCAAACCAAGCCGCTGTGCTTCCACCGCAATACTTTGGAGCGTAGTAATAAACTGCACCGTTTGAATTATCCTCGCCGTTCAGCGCTCTCTTTGCACAATCAATAGTGTTCTGAGTTGGCTTGTTTCTGCCGCTGTAATAGCCGTTTATTGCAGTGAACTGATTTGGTGCTGTAAGAACGTCGCTTATAGAGCTTCCAAACCTGCCTGTTTTCACTCTGTTGATAATAACATTTGCAACAGCGATCTTGCTCTGCTCTGAGCAGTTTCCTACCTCGCCCTGAAGAACGTAGCAAAGCATATCGAATTCTTCATCTGTATAGCTTATAACAGAACTTTTCGAGCTTGATGTTGTTGCTTTCTTTGTTTCTGTCTTTTTTGTTTCAGACTTTGTTGTCTTAGCCTTTGTTGTCGTAGTCTTTTTTGTTTCAGACTTCTTAGCTGCTGTTGTAGTTTCGGACTTCGCAGCGGAAGTTGTTGTTACTTCTGCCTTTTTAAGATAGTCCTTCATTACATATCCGCTGTAGTCACCGTATGTAACCTTATACCAACCGTCACTTGTTTCAGCCGTAACGATAACTTCCTCGTCTGTTGCAACGATAGCTTCTATCTCTGAGTTCTTGTCAGCCTTTTCTCTGACGTTCACGATCTCAGTTGCGACCATTGTTACGTTATTGACCTTTGTTTCTTTTGCTGCATTTTTAGTAGTTTCTGTCTTTTTTGTTGTAGTGGCTTTGGCGGAAGTTGTTGTCTCAGACTCTGCCTGTGCCATTTTATACTCGCTGATACCCGCTTTTCTCCATGTAACGGTGTTCATTGAAGTATAGGTCTCATCTCTCTCAGTTTCTGCTTCTGTCACAGAAGTGGTCTTAGTGTTGGTTATTGCAGCTTTTGTGTCCTTCTGAGCCTCGTTGTTGCCGCTTGTAAGTGCAAAGATACTTACTGTACCTATCATCAGCACTGCCAGCGCACCGCTGCCCAGCATTGTTCCTACTTTCCTGACCGACGGCTTAGCTGTTCGCTTTATGCTGTCTTCAGTTTTTTTCTGCTTCATTTTAATCACATTACCCTTTCCGACCGTCTGCACGCAAACCGTCTTCACTGCCGTCCGTGAGCTTGACGTCAGCTAAAATTTATTTTACACCGATTTGGTGTAATAAACATCAATAATCCCAGCCGAAATACTTCTTATTGTTTCCGTATACGTTTCTCCAGCATTTAGGAAAATAAATATCCTTATTTGCCTTGTCCTTATAGGAATCTATTATAAGATCCAGGTTATCGTCAGCCGTCATTTTCTTTGCCACGATGACCCACCTGAGATTTGAAGTTTCGTTCGTACAAGTCGAGAGCGATATATACTTATCGTCTGCTGTACACTCGATATCATTTGAATACCACGAACGCTTTCTCACTTCTGAGATCCAATCGTCAAACTTATAGTCAGCGTCGTCAAAATATCTGGTAGTCCAGTATTTGAAGAGCTTTCCGTCGTCCTGACTTTCACGTATTCCCGTTACAAAAGCACCCACGATAACATACTTGCAGTTGTTGTCATAGATAGTATTGAACTCGATAACAGGATATTTCTTAAGAAAATCAACGCCCTTTTTATACTCAGTAAGGTGAGTAAAGGAAGTTCCCACATATCTCATGTTATGACCATATATCGTGATATTGTCAGACTGCCCGTCCTTATTTATGGTAGACCAAGCGTCTGCATAAATGCTTCCCGATTCGTAATACTGCTTGTCTATATTCTTGTAAAGATAATATTCATTATCCTTGCCTTTAAGAACAGGGAAGTTTATATATTCATCACCTGCGGAATTTTTAAAGCCGGGTATTTTTATCCAGCCTACGACGTCCTTGTTCCTTTTCAGAAGCTTCTTAGCCCAATCCTGAACTTCTCTGTCCTTCGTTGAAGCCTCAGGGTCAGAAACATCAATATCGTCTGAGCCGTTATTCTTGCTCAGGTCAACGTCATCGCTAAAGTCAGGCTCGTAATTTACGATCTCCTGAATATAGCTCTGATCCTGCTCGTCGGCTTTCAGAAAATCAGAAAGCTCATTAAGAGAAACACAGAAAAGCACGATAGAGAACATGAACACTATCTTTCTGAACACTTCTCCTGCTCCGTCGCCCTTCCACGGGATAAAATATCTTACTACTCTTACAAAAAAGTTTGTATCGTCCTTTTCGGACAGATTCATTGTTTCATTAGCCATTGACATTTATTTCAAGCCTCCGCCTTTTGTTCATACAGCTCAAGCACCATTCTCAGTGCTGTTTCTGTTGTAAGCATACGGATCTTTCTTCTGTCCAAATTCTCATATTCTTTATAGAGCTCCAGCCGTCTGACTATTTCCTTCTGACGACTTCTCACTGAAACATACACAGTTCCCACAGGCTTTTCCTGAGAGCCGCCGCCTGGTCCTGCTATACCGGTAACAGCCACTGCACAATCTGCACCGAAAAGCTTCAGCGCACCCTTGCTCATCTCACTGGCTGTCTGCTCAGAATAAACAGTATACTGCTCCAGCGTTTCCTTTTTCACGTTCAGAAGCTTCATCTTTATTTCCTCCGTATAGGTGCAAGCACCGCCGAGGAACATTTCCGACGCTCCCGAAACGGAAGTGATCGTCTGGCTTATCATTCCGCCTGTACAGCTTTCCGCAGTACACAGCTTCCGACCGCTCTTTATCATATATTTTACTACACTTTTTGTAACTATGTCAATACTATCTGTAACCACTTTGTCACCTTCAGCAAATTTCATAGTAATAATCACCCCTTTTAGTTATATATTGCACATAAAAAATCGGCTCTTTTTGTCCATTTTGTTAATTCGACGATTTTCAAAAACCAATGTAAATAGCAAATTCTGCAAGCAAATGTTACACTTTTGTTACCAAATTACTGATTTTTCATTATTAGCAAGCCCGTTCAACACCCTTTTGGACGCAAAGAAAAGCCCTGAAAATTCGGGGCTTTTCGGCATTTTTCACCATGGAAAGGCACAATATTCGGGTACAAAAAAGCGTACAATTAAGCTACAAGCTGTTACAGTTTTAACCCGTTTGTAACCTTTTCACAGACACCATGCAACGGGTGTACGCCATGAAAATACGCTATGCGTTTCTGATAAGATAAGGCTTTGTTCCCTCGATAGCTTTCTGGATATAAGGCTCCCAATCGAAAGCGTTCTGAGCGGCTTCAACGTCTGCAAGATTTGGTCTTGTCTTAGGGTGCTTTGGCGTGAAAACTGTACAGCAATCCTCATAAGGGAGGATAGAGGTATCAAAAGTATCTATCTTTCTTGCTATCTCCACTATCTCAGATTTGTCCATACCAACGCACGGTCTGAATACAGGCATACGGCAAGCGGCGTCTGTGCAGACCATTGCATACATAGTCTGGCTCGCTACCTGACCAAGGCTCTCACCTGTGACAAGTGCCTGAATGTCCTCCTTTTCGCATATCCTCTGAGCTATCTCCATCATAAGTCTTCTCATCAGGATAGTGAAAAGCTCCTCAGGGCAATTATCTCTCAGAAGCTCCTGAATCTCTGTAAAAGGCACGCAGAAGAAGTTGATATCACCGCAGTAAGCAGTGATTATCTTGGCAAGCTTTTCAACTTTCATCTTCGCTCTGTCGGAAGTATACGGCGGAGCTTCAAAGTGGATAGCGGATATTATCGCACCACGCTTTGCCATCATATAGCCTGCAACAGGCGAATCTATACCGCCTGAGAGAAGAAGCATTGCCTTTCCGCTTGAGCCGACAGGTATTCCGCCAGCGCCCTCGATAGAGCCTGCGTGAACATAAGCGTTGGTTTCTCTTATCTCCACTGTTACTACAACGTCAGGATCGTGAACGTCGACTTTAAGGTGTGGAAATCTTTCAAGTATCTTTCCGCCCATTTCTATACATATCTCAGGGGACTTGAATGGGAACTTCTTATCTGAACGCTTTGCGTCGACCTTGAAAGTTCTTGCAGTTTCCATTTCGTCCTCGATATAGTCAAGTGACTTTGTGAGTATCTCGTCCATATCCTTTTCCAAAACGCAGCAGCGACAGAGCTTAACGATACCGAAAATTTTCGACAGCTTTTCCACCGCCATGTCAACATCGCTGTCATCATTAAGCGGCTCAACATACAAAGTAGATTGTGCTTTTGATACGCTGAACTGTCCGCAGCTTTTAAGTCTTCTTTTTACGCTCTTTGTCATCATGCTCTCGAAGCTTGATTTGTTAAGACCTTTCAGAGCTATCTCGCCATATTTGCAGAGAATGATTTCTTTCATAAATTTTATCCTTTCTTTACGAAAACCGCACAAAAAAGTCCTCGTCAAAAACCTGTCAAAAGCGACCTTTTTCGCCGTTCCCCTTTATAAATAGTACAAAACATTTGTTTGCGTGTTTTACCTTACCTTGCACAGGTCATTCTGCGCAGACTTTATGCCCTCCATAAGAGCGTCGATATCGGCCTTTGTGGTGTCGATACTAAAGCTTATCCTGATAGTGGAGTCAAGGCTCTGCTCGGGATATCTGAACTCTTTTAGCACAGAGCTTTTCTTGCCCTTTGAGCAGGCTGAACCGCTTGAAACATATATCTCACGCTTTTCAAGATAGTGGAGAAGCACTTCGGACTTTAACCCATTGACGGCAATGCTTGTGACATAAGGCGAGCCGCCTTTTCGTGAATTTACGAAAACATCGCCGTTTTCGTTACACTTTTCTATGAGATAGGCTTGGATGTCAGCCGCCTTTTCAAAGTTCGCAGAAACATTCGGCGCAAGCTTTTTCACCGCCGCACCAAAACCGCATATGAGCGGCACTGACTCAGTACCCGAACGAAAACCTTTTTCCTGTCCTCCCCCAAGCATAAAAGGCGGTATATGAACGCCTTTTTTCACATACAGCGCACCGATGCCCTTTGGAGCATATATTTTATGACCGCTGAGGGATATCATATCGGCATTCAGCTTTTTGGCTTTCACAGGAATTTTCATAAATCCCTGAACGCAGTCGCAATGAGTAATCACCTGGGGATATTTTTTCTTTATCATAGAAAAAGCCTTTTCCACAGGGAGTATGTAGCCGTTTTCGTTGTTCACAAGCATACAGCTAACAAGGAACGTATCCTCGTTCACAGCGGCAAAGATGTCACGGGCGTTTATCTCGCCGTTCTCGTCAGGGGATATCTTTATGACCTCACAGCCCATATCTTCAAGCTCCTGGGCAGGATTTTTCACAGCAGGGTGTTCAACAGAGGATATGACAACACGCTTTTTACGTTTTCCGTGAGCCTTGTAAGCCCCGAAAATAGCAGTATTGTTGCTTTCTGTCGCACCTGAAGTGAAATAGACCTCGTCGGGGGTAACACCGAGAGCGTCGGCAATGATCTCACGAGCGTCAGAAACAAGAAGCTCAGCGTCAAGACCTGCTCTGTGCAGAGAGGAGGGGTTGCCAAAGACCTCCAAGCCTTTCATTACAGCCGCTTTAGCTTCATCACAAGGTTTTGTGGTGGCGGCATTATCAAGATATATCAATTATCACAAGTCCTTTCATGTTTTATCGCAATTATTTTTATTATAACATATAATTGTGAATAATGCAAATAGCGGAGCGGTATTAAGTGAGGAGTGAGGAATGACACAGCCGAACAGAGAAATAAGCCAATGCAAAGCAGAGAAAACACCGAGCGAAGCGATTTTGCAACAGTAGAACTTGAAGCCAAAATGTAGGGGACGGCGCCCCCGACGTCCCGTTTCGGGGAAGTTCCAAGGTATGGATCTTTTACAAAGTTGAGTGGGTGAACGAAACGGGCGAACTACCGAGGTTTGTAAGGTTATCAAGGTTTGCGTGATAACCAATTCGCCAAAACCCCAAGTTCACATACAAATGCGGCACGGCATTTTCAGCCGCACCGCACAGAGCACTATTTATCACAGTTACAATTACTTCCCCACGAAGCCATTGAAAGCCTGATATAATATCCCTGCGCTTCTCCGCAAACAGGACACCTCTCAGGGGCTTGCGTGCCCTCCACGATATAACCGCAGTTCAAGCATACCCACGTTTCAGACTGGGAGGAAGAGAACAGCTTTCCCTCTTTCATAAGCTTGCCAAATGCCGCGAAACGCTTGCCGTGAACATTCTCTATCTTGGCGATATTCGTAAAGTCCTGCGCTATCTTGCCATAGCCCTCTTGCCTTGCGACCTCAGCAAACGCAGGGTAAACGTCGTTTGATTCCTGATGCTCGTTGTGGTCTGCCATACCAAGCAAGGTACACATATCCTCCGAAATATCCACAGGATAACCGCCGTCAACAAACACGCTCTCCCCTGACAGCTCTTTGAGATGCTCATAGAATATCTTTGCGTGAACTTTCTCCTGATCGGCTGTGAATTTGAACAGGTCGGCAAGCACATAAAGCTTCTGCTGTCTTGCCTTTTCTTCCGCCATTGTGTAGCGGTTTCTTGCCTGACTTTCCCCTGCAAAGGCTCTCATAAGGTTATCCTTTGTCTTTGAATTTCTGAAATCTGACATTTTTTTATCCTCCTACTTTATACAGTCAGTGTTCCTGACTTGCTTTCCACAAGAATGAGTATCTGCTCCTCCTCAGCGGTCTGTGCATTTATATATACAAGCACGTTCCTGCCGTTTTCTGCCCTGCACCTGAACTCATAACACAGCTTCTCCTCCAAACCGTCGGTAGGGATAAGTGCAAGCCTGCCGGATACTATTTCAAGGCGTGGTGAAACGCTCTCTTTTGCTCGGCTTTGGGATATATCCGCTTCGGTGATATCTCTGTCATAGTGGTTCACCAAAAAGCCCTTTGCGTCAAAGCCTAATATCTCACCGTCGTCCATTGCTACTGATACCTTTATAAGGTCGGTGTAACAGCAAACGTCAAGGTCGTTGTAGGCGAAATTTACTGTGAGAACGTTGTCTATATTCTCATAGTAGGTGGTTTTCATGGACAGTATGCCGAGGTCATCGAGAAAATCCTCCGCTGCCTTTACGCCCTGCTCGTTTGTAAGCTCTGTGCTTTCGCTGATACGGCTTTTGAGAAAATATGAGATATAGCCGCCCTGCTTTGTCACCTCGCAAGCAACTGTTTTATCCTCGTTTGAAAATCTCCAGCATGGCATTTTGCCCTCTACCTCTGAGACATCTGTGAACACTGTGGAGTTCATGTTAAGCCCCAGGGAACAGCGTTCAAGGGCTTTGGTCTGTGAAACGTTCTCTGCTTCAGATGTCATGCGTGGGGTACGCTCCATGATATTGTCTGAGAATGGGCCGTCATAAATAAGGCTTGGATAGTTTTCAAAGCTTCCCTCAAAGTCTGAGAAGCCCTCTGTCACTGTGGGCGGGTCGCTCTGCTGTGAACCTGTTTGGGTGAAGGCTATCTCACCGCTGTTCACTGAGCTTTCAAGCTCCCACATATCCTCGGAAAGTTCTTTGGAAAAGTCATAGAGCGAGGATATGTTCTCATACTCCTCGTCTGTTATCTCCTCGCCGTTCATGAGCCTCTCGCTCACTGCCATGGAGTAGTTTCCTACCTGTGAGAGAAATTTGTAGGTGTTTTCAAGCTGCAGTTTCTCTATAGGAAGCTGAGCCAGAGCCGCCTTTGCCGAGGACGCTTCTCTGTAAAGCTTCACCGCAAGTGACTGGTGCATTTTTCCTGAGCCTGCGTAAAGCTCCTTTTCAAGAGTGTCGCTCACGTTCTCTACTGCGTCGCACAGGTCGCCCATGGCTCTTGAATAGGTGTAGCTCACACTACGCAGCGCCCTTTTTTCACTGCTCATAAGTTGTATATTTCTCACCGCCAGCACACCCACGACAGCCACTGTGAAAGACACTATCCTAACTGCGTTTCGCTTTGATATATCCATTTTTATGCTCTCCTTTTCTTTTTTCTCCATTATTATGCCAGCTAAAATGCTGATTATTCTCATTAACTGTGCCTTGCAGTGCCATTTCAGGCATATCATGATACACAAAATTTCTTTCCTAATCTTGTGTATCATGAACATCTTTATTTACTTATTATTACATATATCTCAAAATAAGTGTAATTATTTAACTTTAAAATTACTGATTTGTATTTATTTGTATAAATGCAAATTTGACAATGTGCTGTAAAAGGGCTATAATAAAGGTTGTGTAAAAATTATCGTGTAAAATGGCAGAAAAAATGTTAGCTCTGCCTACAATTCTACGGGAGGAAATTATGAAATTTATTCCAAAATTGACCGGTGTGGTTTTGTCAGCGGCAATAATGGCTCAGTCTGTTCCATTCGTGTATGCGGCAGAGGAAAGCATTGCGTCAAGTGAGCTTTCAAATGATATCCAGGTATCAAAGCCTGAATATGCTACAGGCAATATGGAGGCTGATGGTCTTTTAGAGCCTGTCACTGAGGACGACCCTGAGTATCATAAATATCTTGAAAACAACGACCCATACGGCATTATGACAATGTCTGCTCTATGGGGGGCTGACAGCCTTACTCATCAAAACAGATTCAGCGGTATTTCAAAGGTCTATGGCATTGACGTTTCCTATTATCAGGGCAACATAGATTGGAAAAAGGTCAAAAACAGCGGTGTGGAATTTGTTATCATAAGAGTAGGCTACCGTGGCTATGGCAGTGCAGGAACGCTTGTGGAAGACCCTAGGTTCAAGACCTATCTTGACGGAGCTACCAAGGCAGGGCTTAAAGTTGGCGTATACTTCTACACGCAGGCGATAACCACAGCCGAGGCTAAGGCAGAGGCTAAGTTCGTTCTTGACAGGATAAAGGGATATTCTCTGCAAATGCCTGTTTATTACGATATCGAGTCTGTTGACTATGACACTGGCAGACTTGACAGCGCAGGGCTTTCCAAGGCTCAAAAGACCGCTCTTTGCACAGCTTTTTGCGACACTATCATAAAGTCTGGCTACAGCGCAGGTGTTTATGCAAACTACACATGGCTAAACTACTACATTGACGGAGCAGGGCTTGGCAGAAAATATCCTATATGGCTGGCTCACTACACAAGCAACACCAATTATGACCAGCGCATGGATATGTGGCAATATTCAGGAAGCGGTACTGTTTCAGGCATTTCAGCCTACACTGACGTAAACGTATGGTATTCGGGCAAGCTTCCACTTTATGTGTCCGACCTTATCTCAGTGAAAAACACCTCCACCTCCAACACATTTGCCTGGAACGGCGCTCCTGACGCAACAGGCTATGAGGTCTATCAGGGAACAAGCCCTAGCGACCCTAACAAGAAAAAAATAGGGGATACAAAGAATACATATTTTACAAACTCCAACAAGTCCACAGGCACTATGTACAAATACATGGTGAGAGCCTACAGTGACGCTTCTGGCAAGCGTGTTTACGGGGATTACTCTGAGGTATTCACCACCTGCACGCTTCCTGCGAACATCTCAAAGATATCCGCTTCTGCAAGGGGAACTTCTGTCACCATTAGCTGGAACAAAGTTTCAAAGGCGACCGACTACGTCGTGGAGCATAATGTGAACGGTGCATGGAAGCAGGTCGGCACAACTTCAAGCCTTTCATACAAGGTGAACGGTATCACACAGAACGGCGTTAATAAGTTCAGGGTAAAGGCGAGAAGAAATTACAGCGGCGTATACTACAATGGTGGCTACACATATGTAAACGCTGAGGTCACTGACATACCAAGTGTAGTAACAGGCATAAGAAGCACTTCAAACACTTCTACATCAAACACCATAACATGGAACGCTTCCAAAAAAGCGGAAGGCTATGAGATCTATCAGTGGATAGGTACTACCGACAGCTACAAGCTAATAGGCACGACCACGTCCACAAAGTTTACAAACTCAAAGAAAAGCTCAGGCACGATGTACAGATACAAGGTAAGGGCATTCAACAATGTTGACGGACAGCGTATCGAGGGTGCATATTCCTCTGAGTTTACCACCTGCACTCTTCCTGCAAACGTATCATTCTCCCTTTGCTCCACTGACGTTGATTCCATAACACTCAACTGGAACAAGGTATCAAAGGCTACAGGCTATCAGGTAGAGATGTACACAAACGGAACATGGAAAACGCTCTCCACCCTTTCGGGAACGAGCTACACTGCAAGCGATCTTTCACAGAACACAGCTTATCGTTTCAGAGTGAGAGCCATAAGAAATTATAACTACATAAACTACTACGGTGGCTACACTGAAAAGGACATCACCATTCGTCCTGCAAACACACCTGAAAGGCTTTCCTCATCAGCGAACACATCAAGCTCCAACACTATCACATGGAAAAGCATGAATGGGGTATCAGGCTACAGCGTTTATCAGTGGATAGGCACTACCGACAGCTACAGGAAACTTGGCGACAACGCTTATCCATACTACACCAACTCAGGCAAGTCATCAGGCACTATGTACACATACAGAGTAAAGGCATATTATGTAAGCGACAATGTTATGCAATACAGCAAGTATGCACAACTTGTCACCTGCACGCTTCCTGCAAACGTCACTGTCACAACGGCAAAGCGCTCAGGAAGCAACATCTCCCTTGCATGGAACAAGGTATCAAAAGCCACAGGATATGAGATATATGTGAAGTCAGGAAGCAGTTGGAAAAAGCTCACCACAACATCAGGCAAAAGCTACACTGCAAAAAATCTGTCAGGCACTAAAACATTCAGAATAAGGGCATACAGAAAATACAATGGTGTGAACTATTATGGTTCTTATACTGAAAAGACGATTAAATAGTCACTCGCCGTGACGGGCATTTTACGCCATACATTGTGATATGATACAAATTTGCACCGCTGAATAAAAATGAGGGGCGACCTTGGGTCGTCCCTTTTTTGCACAATTTTCAATATCCGCACAACATTATTGTAGGGGCTGGCGCCCTCGACAGCCCGCTCGAAGCGACAAGATTTGAATTATCCGGAATTTGTGCAGAGCAACATTGTGCGGATAACATAAATAAGATTGCAGACGAAACGTCGAGGGGACGGGACGTCATATTTCTGCAAAGCAGAAATTGCGCCACTCTCCTACATAGTTTGTGCGTTAAATCACAATACTTTGCTTCCATTTGCTGTAAGCTTGAACTTTGCTCCCAGAACACCTGCCGCACCTCTGCACATAAGCATACGCTGCAGGAAAATGTCAAAATAGTCATACATGGTGCAGATACTTTCGTCTATCTGCAAATTAAGGGATATGACCTTTTTATCAGCATTTATCTTTAAGCTCGCTTCTGTTACCGCATAGTTCACCCTGTCATGGATATCAAAAGAGGACTTATCCTTATTTGACACACGATTTCTTCGCACGTCTGTTTTATCACCTATTATCACTGCGGCTGACACCGAGTCTGTTGCGCCCCCTGTTGATTCGTCATGGCTTCCAATGCAGGAAACTATCGTCACCCTGTCCTCTAAGGGCATATCAGTACCTTTGAGAATATCATTTGCAAGTATTGCACCATACTCTGCATGGTGGGTACGGTTGACAGCATTGCCGATATCGTGCATATATCCTGCGATCTTTGCAAGCTCTATGGTATGCTCATCATAGCCGAACTCTTTAAGTATTGCGGCGGCTCTGTCTGCCACAAGAGTGGTATGCACCTCTGAATGGTCTGTAAAACCCAGAGATGTAAGATTTATCCCTGCCCTTTTTATAAATGCTTTTATTTCCTTGTTTTTTCTTATCTCTTTGTATGTCATTGATCTCTCCTGTTGGTTTATGATTATATTTATCTACGCAAGGCTTTTTACGTCCACATAATGTATTGTAGGGGCGAACAGTGTTCGCCCGCATTTGCTCGCCTGCATGAATTTGCGATTATACAAACCATGTCGCTCTCCGAACGGGACGTCGTATTTCTGCAAAGCAGAAATTGCGCCGCTCCCCTACAGTCACTCGCCGTGACGGGCATTTTACACCGTACATTGCAGCATGAGATACACTTGCACCGCTCTTTAAAATGTGTAATTATAACCTGCAATTATCATATCACTATCCAAGCTCATATACAATACATTCCGCATTTATTTTACAATATTTTGACACTATACAGGCACAAAATAGCCGTCTATATGCTCCTTGTCAAGCCCCTCGCCAATGACGATAAACACCGCCTGACCTCGCTCTATAGGCTTAACAGTGATGTTCTTGTGGGTGGCGTTAAGCTCAAGCCACTTGCCCTCAGCGTTTTGCATAAAGCCTTTTACACGGAATATCCTTCCACACTTGCTGTCGCTCATAAGCCTGCTTACAGCATCCTCCATAGCATTGTCAGGAAGCTTCATATTCATAAAATACAAAGAGGTATAAGCTTTATCTTGGTCGAACCACAGCTTTTCGTGGGAATCAGGCTCATAGCCGCTGTTGGCTATCCTTTCCATATCCTCGTCTGTAAGCTCCGACCAATCTTTCATTATTATCTCAGGCTTAGTCATTCTGTGGCAATGGAACTTTTTCTGCACGGCTTCAAGGTGTTTTAGAGTATCCTCAAGCTCCTGCTTTGTGGCTTCCTGACATCTGCTCATGAGAACTATGCCTGCTTCCGAAAGCTGAGAAGCAAGAAGATAATCAGAAGCTTCCGACAAGTTGGTATCAAGGCAGGCATCTGCAATAGTTATAACGCTTCCTATCTCGTACCAATTATCAAGAGGTTCTTCTCTGAGCACGTCAAAGAACTCGTCAGCTTCATAGATACCTGACGGCTCCACAATGACCCTGTCAAGACCACGCATACCCATAGCGATAAGCTTAGTCTTAAAACGCCGCCTGTGGCAATCCTTATCAACCGCCGAGACCATTTCAAGGTCGCAATTCTCGTCCAAAAGCTCCTGCAAAAGAAGCATATCCACATTCACTGCACCGAAATCATTCTCCAACACGCCAATTTTACAGCCCTTATCCAAAAGATAACGGGCATATTTTTTTATAAAAGTGGTCTTCCCTGCTCCGAGAAACCCCGTCACAAGGTCTACCTTGGTTTTCTTTTTCTCTGTGTTCATAGTTAATGCCTCCTAATGGTCATATTATACCACATTGACAGTGCTTTGGCAATGACAGAAATTAAAAAAACACGCCTTACAAATTGTAAGACGTGCTATGCCAGTCACTACAAGTGACCTGGTGCGCCAGAAGGGACTCGAACCCCCGACCTACTGGTTCGTAGTTAAAATTCTAGCATTTCACAGCATTTCATAACATGGCGTAAAGCTCGATTTTAAGCCGTTTTCAGTGTATTGTAATTTTATAACATTTCATATCATTTCGCCAAAGTTCAACAAATTATTGAACTATTGTTGAACTATTTGCTGTACAAAAAATCACACAGTTACATTTTTGTACATCACACTGAACTTCATTATTTTGCAACTATCATTTATTTGGTTTTTGGCATTAGTGCCCTCGTGTTTGCCTGTCAACGTCAAACGGCTTATGCTCAATTCTAACCTTGTTGTCGAGCGTGTAACATAATTTTCACCGCCAAACACGCAGAACGCCATACAACGTACGCTAGGGGCATTGTAGAGTGTTTTAACAGCCGTGCATACAAAATAATAGCAGGCTTTGCACCCTCTCGACAGTTTATCGACAGTTCAAAGGTGTAACGCCTGCTTGATTTATTCTCTTGATAATTGTTCTTCCCAATTATCGGGAAAGCCAATGCAGTTTATATCAATATAGTTGCTATATTCTTCTATAAGTGCGGCAAGCTCTGTAACAACGCCGTTCCAGCTTTCAGGGGACGGGTACAACACTTTCATAATGTATAAATATGGGTAAAGATAAATAAAATTGCGTCCACGAGCATACGCCTTGTATTCTTCCTCATAAGGCAATGACGGAAACCATTTAAACCTTGAATAATAAATTCTTCCAAAATGAGCACATTTATTTCTAAGTGTGGTAAGACACCGCAGACAGCTTTCAAGCTGCGAATATGTACATTCTGTTTGTGTTATGTACGAAATAGACCTTGTTATGACTTTTTTATCTGCTGTTTTCATTTGCGAGTAAAACTGTGATGTATTGCCCAAAGTAAATAATTCAACAGCTACCCACAACGGAAATTTGCCGTCATAATTGTCTATATGATGTTTCACGAAAGGTAATTCTTTGTTGCGTTTTACCTCAGTGTTGAAATTATCAATAAGCTTTTTATGTTTTTCTATCATTTTATCGGCAATATTGGAATGATCTAAATAACCTAAAGCACCATATTTGTTTGAATGATAGTAAGCTATCTGTGTTTTTACAAAAACCTCTATCTTTTGGATTATCCCATAAAGAAACGCACTTAGCTTTCTGTCAAATTCATATATCTTATAAACTTGCAAAAGCGTTGTGCCCTGCTTATAATTTCCGTCATTATCTCTAAACGGCAAAAAGTAAGCTGATAATTTATAATAATTGATTTTGTTAAGTATCATTATGGATTGCTCATAGTCGGTTATTTCACAGCCGTGCTCTATAAGCTTATTTACCTGTCTGCAAAATAACTCAGGCTCTTTTGTATTCATACCATAATCACCACCTAAAAAAAAGCCCTCACTGGGACACATTGTTAAGAGGTGCGTGAGGTTCTGTTACTGTTATTATACTCAAAATTGAGTAAAAATGCCATTCGCAATATGCACAAACTTTGCTTTTCTTTTTGTTCAATATTATGCAGTATCATTTAATGAGCATTAGTAATGTGGAGTATAATAACGCCTGCTGTTTTGTTATTCTGTTTTATCTCTGCTCATAGTTTCGTGGATAGCCCTATTGATAAAGCCGTTGAGACTTTCACCTTTACTCTGGGCGTGGTCTTTTATCTTGTCCTTTTCGCCCTTTTTGACCTGCAATGCTATTCTATCATAAGCCTTTGCATTGTATTTATTTTTGGCTATGGTAGCAGGCTTTGTCATATATATCACCCTCTTTCGTTTTATTATAGCACAACGGCAATAGGTGAGCAAGTATATAAAATAGATAAATTCAGATATACAAATTTGTTTATAATGCCGCTTGATATAGGTGTGTACCTATGCTATAATGTAATTACGATAAGAAATTAATAACCTAAAACAAAATCGGAGGTAAAAAATCATGGAACTTAATAAGAAACAGCTGGAGCTTGTAGAAAACATCTTCAAAAACTATAACCATTGTGAATTCGGTCAAGCTTTGGAGCAGTACGAAAGTGATTACATAATGGAGATGAATGAGGACACAAAGAGATTTTTTGACAGGTTGAAGTCTGAGTATAATGAAAAGCTTGCGTTTGAATTTGATACGATTTGCGGCAATTCGCAGGGAGCAAGCTATCATGACGGCTTTATCAAAGGCTTTATTTATGCAATGGCTTTGGCAGGCAAAATGTAAATATCCAGCCGTGAATATTATTGGAGAGTGAGCGTTAAAGGCTTGCTCTCTTTTATTTTTCCCAAACGTTATACTCAGCACAAAGCTGTTCAAAGCGTGTCATTGCTTGATACTCTGCATTATCCTCTGCAAGCTGTTCTATCTCGCAGTCATATATTATAGCCTGCCGCTGTCCGTAGCTGAGGTATGAGCCACGCTTTATTATCTCTGAGATACGCTGTTGAGCTTTGAAGTAAGCCCTCGTGTTGGTGCGGCTGTCAAAATGCAGGCGGCTTTCAATGTTCTGTTCTTCTCGCAGTATTCTCAGTTCAGCCATACAACGGAGCTTTCTTAAAGCTTTTGCCTTGCGTTGTCTGATACACTCACCGCTCACGCCCTCACGCTTTGCTATCTGCTCTTGTGTCATATCCTCAAAGTAATAAAGCACTATCACATCACGCAGGGGCTTGTCTAAGCGGTCAAGAGCCTTGTGCAAAACCTCTCTTGTGTGTTCGTCTGCAATGGTCTGTAAAGCCTGCTCAAAGCCCTCTTGTGAGTTGCTGTCGGGGATAATATCAGCTAAACACAGCTCTTTGCTGTCGCCTGTATCAAGGGGCTTATCAAGGCTTGTGCAGTTGTCAAGAGGCTTGTTATTCTCTCGGTCAGCGTTGCGTATGCCCAACAGCTCCGCACCTGCATTGCGTATGTGATATTCAAGATAGCTTGTGAAAGCATATCCCTTTTCGGGACTGTACGCCTCAAGAGCCTTTATAAAAGCAGGATAGCACTCTTGCTGAAAGTCTTCAAGCTCCGCTCCGCAAGCCGTGAAACGTTTCTCATAGCTTTCATAATATTGCCCTGCAAGCTTGAACATCAAATGCTTTACCCTGTCCCACAAAGCAGGCTTTAAATCATCTGCACCGCCTTGCTTGATAGCGACCGCTAATTCTTCATTAGTCATTGCAACACCTCTCTATGCTTGTATACATCTGACAATAATTCGCAATACCCCTCTATACGATTTTATGAGCCGTAAAAAATGACCTCTGCCCACTCGGTACTCCTTGCGGAAAGAGGGCTTGAAAGTGAGGGGGAGGGCAAAATTCGACCCGCCCCCCTAAATTTTCAAAATGGCGGCATATCATGTGGCTCAGAAGCGTCAAAGCCGTCTTTGAAACAGCTGTAAACCCTCGTACATTCCACTTTGTTGCAGCCAATGCGTTTGCTTGCCTGGCTGAAGAGTACCTTAATACTGTTCGTCAGCTTGCCTGTAAGGCGGTTTTTAACAACGGCGATCTTGCTTTGATATATATCTTTGTCGCTGTCCATGTTTTTGCCATAAGTCAAGACAAGGTCAACTCGGTTTGTAATGTCACCCGAACCGCTGACACTGTCGGCGTTAAGTTCTGTGCCGTCAGCTGATTTTCTCGGGTGAGCAATAAGTAACACAGCCACATTGTACTTTACTGCTATACGCTTGACTGCATTCACAAAGTCGGATTGCGCCCTGTATAGGTCATGAGATAAATCAACGTCCAGCGCTGTCATTAAGTTGTCGATCAGTACCAATTTAACATTAAAGCGGCATATCGCCTGTTCTATAGTGCCAAGTAAGGAAATTTTATCAGTCCTCACGGCTTTATCTCCCTCAACACTCAGTTCAGAGGTCACAGCAGTATTATCAAATATGTATGCCCTATCATCATACCACAAGTTTAGCTTATCGACCACGTTGTCTGAGAGGTCATAAGTGTAATCTCCATAAACATTGACAGCCTCATCAATATGCTCTCTGCCTGCGATTTGCAGATCGAGCCAGCGCTTGAAGTGATAGTCTGGTAGCTCTCCAGAATAGATAAAGACAGAATAAGGGTCGCCGTCAGGGTCTTTCTGATCTAAAGCATTTGCGATTATTTGCGACGCTAATGTTGATTTGCCGTCGCCACGTTTGCCTGTGATGACAGTGACTTGCCCCATATAAAGGCCGCCAATTATCTTATCCAAGCCATAAATACCTGTTGCAATATGTTCAAGGCGTTCCAGATTAACTGATTTAACGTCAGACAGCTTCTTGACGGCCTTAAGCGGTATCTCGGCGGCATTATTTATACAGTCGTGTATTGCAGTTGCACCATACTTGCAATAAATAGCGTTTGCGTCCTTTTCTCCAAGGTAGTCTTCCGAACGCACCACTTTGATTTTCTTAGCTGGGAAAGAGGCGGTGATCTGGTCGACCAAAGTAACGTGTCCGTTTTCGTTGTCGCCAAAGACTATGATCTCATCAAAGCCGTTTACAAAATCGTAGCAGTGCTGTACCCATGTTCTGCCGCCTTGTCCTGTGGGAACGGACACTGCATTTTCTATCTGACAATCTGCAACAGATAAGCTGTCGATTTGTCCCTCTGTGATGATAAGCCGCCCATGATTTTTCGTGCATTGAGCTATGCCGAAAAGTATCGGCTTTGTATCTTTTTCAAACCATTCCTTGCAAGTGTCCTTGTCAGGTGAGTAGTCTGTCTTGCGGTATTTGACACAAGTCAAAACGCCATGCTCATCAAAGAATGGAAAGGCCAAAACATTATTACGATCTTTTCGTGTAGTGACCTTATACTTGCGTGTAGTCGCTTCGGATATGCCCCTCGACTTCATATAGGCAACCGCATTGTCACGCACCTCAATAGCTGTCTGAGGGAGTTTGCGATATCGTTTTGGCCTATCGTCCTCAAACTCGAGCTTATAGCCAAAATCTCTAGCAAGTTGCACAAAATGTCCGCTTTTGTCACAGCTGGATCTAAAGCACTTGAAAGCACCTGAGCTGAGGTTGATCGAGAATGTATCTTTATCGTGGCCGTCGCCACCACAATAAGGGCAAAACTTAAAGAATAGTTCGTCACCCTTGCGGTGAGTTTCTGCGCCTATTGAGTTGGCAAAGCCATAGATATCATGTGTTTGCAATTTGTAGCTCATAAATTCTCCTTTAGAAATAGGTGTATCCTTGTCTGTCCGTGCGCACAACGTTTACTTGTGTCGCTGCGGGAGCAGCTATGTTATTTTCCTTGTTAAGCTTATTACCATTATTGTTTATGTCCCTCACTTGTCCGTCAGTGGTTCGGCAGTGGTTCATTGCTGGTTCTTCGCTGGTTCCTTTGCCATTTGTAGGGGCTTGAAATTTGGCGTAGTTGCATACAATAATGGTGGTTTGCTGGTGGTTCACGATTGTGTCAATCATTTGGTCTGATTGCAAAGCTTTAAGAAATAAACTCACTTTATGCCTGCTCCAGTGCCACTTGTCAGCAAGCTTGTGTTGAGAGGTAACAAAACTGCCTCGTTTTACTAAGAGCGGCTTGCCGTCAAACATGATTTTTCTATCTTCGTGATTGGCTGAAAGTAACAAATCTATCCATGCTTGACCTCGTGAAAACTGTTCGCCATTATCCCAGACCCAGTTGTCAACAATGCTTCTGGACAAGCTTATCCAGCCCTTTTCCTTGCCCAAGTCTTATGCCCCCTCGCCATTAAGAAACGCAAAAAGGCTGTCAAGGTTGATGAGTGTCTTGACACCGACCTGAACGCAAACCACCTTGTGTTCACGCACCAATGAGCGCAGATAACGTTCTGAAAGCTGTAGCTCGGGGAACTCTTTCTTCACCTGCGGAATTGTCCTCATTCTGGGAACAGGTCTTGCAATATCTATGTTTTTCAAAATAAACTCCAATTCTCCACGCATAAGTCTTGCTTTTCCACTCCATTGCGTGGTATAATAGGAGCGGAAACGTGTTTGTTTTCATATGCAGGCATTAAAGCCTGCTTTGCCGTTCGGGTGCTGGTATCACTCGGACGGCTTTTCTTTTTGGGCTTGGCTTGCAAGCTTCTTGTAAAATCTATCGTTTGCCGCCTTGACCTTATCTTTGTTGCGGTCTCGCCAAGCCTTTTTATATGCTCGCTGTGCAAGCACAATAGCCTTTTCTTCTTCTGAAAGCTTCGTGATATCTGTCAAATAATTCACTCTCCTTTGCATAAATGTTTTCTTTCATCTTGACAAATGCTAAAACTTTTGCTATAATCATATTGTACCACAAAAGAAAATGAAAAGCAACATACTTTGCGGAATTGTAACCAAATGCAAATAATATTGCGAAAGAGAGTGTGAGATAATGGAAAATGCAAAAAAATCATTCAGCTTTCAAGAGAGGTTTAAGGAGCTTGTGGGTGATACCGCAACGCAAGAGGAAATTGCAGGCAAAGTCAATACATCAAGGCAGAATGTAGGAAATTGGCTAAACGGAAAATCAAAGCCTGATATTTATGCTCTTGCTGAGATCTCAAAAGGCTATGGTGTTTCAGTGGATTGGCTGTTAGGTCTGACAGACGTAAAAACGAATGATACAACATTGAGCGGCGTTTGTGAGTATACAGGGCTTAACGAAAAAAGCTTGCAATATATTGAAAACATTAAGACGCTTGACAACATTAGAGCACAACAGAATGTGAATAAAAAATATTCCTATATTGATACACTTAACATTTTGATAGAAGCCTTAAATTTTAATGGTGATATTTTACTTACTATAAACAGCATGGTCAATTCCAATATGCTAGATGATAGGGATACAGAAGATGAGGTCATGGAAAAATTAAGCCAATATGATGATAAAAGCTATGAGCAAGTAAGTGATTTTTATAAGTGGCTCAGTACAAAATATACACTTGTTGATGAATATAGCAGGGTGCAGTTGTCTAAAAACACTTTGCGAGAACGTTTTTCAGATTTGATAATAAATATTACAGATACCTATGATGATTATTGTTCAATTGAAGACACAGATATGCACAATTCCAAGTATACAAACAACTATGGCAGAGCTTTTGAATGGACTGTAGGCTTAGAAAAGTTGAGAAATTCAGAACAATTTAAAAGAGCCACATCTTATGAAAAGCTTGAAATGGAGAAAGATTTTAAATCACAATTTGGGATAAAGTAATCAGAAAGGACTTGATACAATGGCATACATTCAGCCGAGAAAGGACAAGGACGGCAATATTATTTCGTATTCCGTGAGAGTATTCAAGGGCTATGCTCCAGACGGCTCACAGCTTAAACCCTATACCGCTTCATTCAAGCCCGACCCCAATAAGACCGACAGACAGAACGAGAAAGCTCTGAATAAGTTTGCCGTTGACTTTGAAGAGAAGTGCAGGAGCGGACTTGTAGCTGACAGCCGTCAGACCTTTGCAGAATACGCTGAGTATGTTATCGGCTTGAAAGAGCGTGCAGGCGCAAAGCATAAGACGATAATGAGCTATCGTTCGTTTATGCCTCTTACTGTGGAGAGTATCGGGCATTTAAAGCTTGCAGATATACGCCCCCAGCACCTTAATAACTTCTATGAAACGCTTTCTAAAAACGGCATAAGACGCACACAGGGCAGAGCAACAGCCAAGCGTGATATAAAAGCTATGCTCAAACAGCGTGGCTTGACTATAAAGAAAGCCGCTGAGCTTGCAGGTGTAGGCAATAACACGCTCTCAACAGTATGCAATGGCGGAAATATAGCCGAAAGCAAAGCACAAGCAATAGCAAATCTGCTTGAAATGCCAATGTCAAAGCTTTTCAATATAAAGCGTGATAACACACCGCTGTCAAATAAGACGATACTTGAATATCATCATTTTATTTCCGTTGTATTGGAGCAGGCAGACAAAGAAATGCTCATACCTTTTAACCCTGCACGGAAAGCCACTCCGCCAAAGCAAAAGCCACATACCGCAAATTATTTTCAGATAGAGGACGTTGAGCGCATTCGTGATTGTCTGGAGCTTGAGCCACTGAAATGGCGCACTTTCGTTCATCTTCTGCTTATCTCAGGTGCAAGGCGTGGAGAGATAGCAGGGCTAAAGTGGGACGTGATAGACTGGAGAAACAGCCGTATACATATACAAAACAACTTGCTTTATGCTCCCGATCGTGGCATTTACGAGGAGACCACCAAAACAGAGGAAAGCGACCGCTTTGTAACATTGCCAGCAGAAACAATGGAGCTTCTCAAAGAGTATCGCAAATGGTATCTTATTCAGGCAAGCAATTATGGTGACCAATGGCACAACACAAATTATCTTTTCTTCCAAGAGAAAACAGGCAATGCAGGCAAGCCAATGCACCCCGACACCATAAACGGCTATCTTGACAGATTTTCGGAGCGTTACCACTTGCCACACATAAACCCACACGCATTCCGCCACACAATGGCAAGCGTGCTGTATTTCAACAAAGTGGATAGTATCAGCATAAGCAAGAGACTAGGACACAGCAAAGTAAGCACAACAACAGATATTTACAGCCACATCATGAAAGAGGCTGACAAGCAATCGGCTGAGTGCATTGCAAATGTTATTTTAAGACCGCAAACAGACACATGTGAGAAAAAAGCAGAGTAAAACAAAAGCAGGCTTTGACCGAAATCAAGCCTGCTGATTTTTTTATTTTTTCAGAATAGTTGAACTATTATTGAATTATTCGGGCAAAATGGACAACAAAAAACGCACCCTGCAAGCTCGCAAAGTGCGTAAATACGCTGGTGCGCCAGAAGGGACTCGAACCCCCGACCTACTGGTTCGTAGCCAGTCACTCTATCCAAAAATAAAACCACAAATTTTCTTTCAGTTAAATAAAATATCATGAAAATTGCTGCTAAGACTTCTTTGGCAGCTTTTTTGATGATATTTACACATATCATCAAGCATAGACAGGGTAGCTCCCTGAGCGGCAGGACGTTCTCCCCTGCCGCTTTTTCTGTGCTTAATACGGAGAACTTAAACATTTTAGAAAGGGTGTTTTTAATGGAGAACACAAAAACAAAGATCGTATCCGTGGCAAATCAGAAAGGCGGAGTTGCCAAAACAACATCGGCATTCAATATTGCCGCTATTCTTGCACAGCGAGAGAAAAGAGTCCTTATGATAGACCTTGACCCTCAGAGCAGCTTGTCAGTATCGTGCATGAAGTACGAATATGACCCTGACGATATCACTATCACTGAGCTTATGTCATCTATCATAAATAAGAAAACCATTGATTTCAAGAGGGCGGTACACCACAACGAGCCGAACAACATTGACTATATTCCTGCGACTATAACACTTTCAGGAATTGAAGTTGACCTGTGCAGAACACGCTGCTGCGAAATGGTTCTGAAGCGTGTCATTAGTAATTACATCGGCTGCTATGACTACATCATCATAGATTGCCCTCCGTCACTGAGCAACTTGCTCTACAATGCGCTTTCCGCCGCAGATATGGTCTTGATACCTGTACTTGCTCAGGAAATGGCATTGAGCGGAATACCGCTTCTTCTTGACAGCATTGACGATATTCATGAGTACGCTAACCCTGACCTTGAAATACTCGGAGTATTCGCAACGTGGGCAGAGAAAAACAACACAATGTCAGCCGAAGTTATCGAGTCAATAAAAGCCGCATTCAATGATAAATACCTTGGCAGCATAAGCAAGTCAAAAGCAGCTCAGGACAGCAGCCGTGAGGGCATCGCCCTTTGCAACTATAAAATCAGCAGCACAAATAAATACAAGAATATGCTCGCAGACGAGTATCGTGTAATAGTTGACAAAATAGAGTGTGTCACGGTGACACACTAAGGAGGTTTCAATATGATAGATATAAAACGCTCCGCCAATCGTCCAAGAGCTAACTTCTCAAATAACTTTGAGGAGCTTCTCATGGATAAGCAAAAGGTGGTTTCACTGCCTATGTCAAAAATTGAGCCTTTCAGCTTTAATGGTGATCCACAGCCCTTTGCAATAGATGAAAATGAGATATCTGCACTTGCCGACTCTATTTCAAAATGTGGACTTATCACACCGGTAATCGTTCGTAGCATTAGCAGCAACAGCTATCAGATACTCAGCGGTCATAAAAGATACGCTGCTTGCAAAAAGCTTATGTATCTTGACATTGACGCCGTTGTTATCGAAGTCACTGATGATAACGTGGCTTTCGATATAGTCTGCCAGGCAAACATTCAGCGTAAAGAGCCACGTCCAAGCGAGCTTTCAAAAATGTTCAATACATACTTAAGTCTGAGGAAAAACGTTTCAGCAGACCTGACAGTAAATGAGATAAGCAATATGTTCGGTATATCCAGAAAAACCATTTACCGCTATGCAAATATCTCAAATCTTGATAATGGGTTAGCAGAGCTTATAGACAGCAAATCTATTCAGATAAAGTTCATTGAGCCGCTTACAAAGCTCAGTCCTGAGCAACAGAAAGCCATAGCAGATTATTACAATTATGACGAACGGCTCAGTTCAAAAGAGCTGACGTTGGTCATAGAGCAAATGACAGACAACGGAAGCAGTGATATCTATGATATCATAAAAGCTATAAGAAATCTGTCTGAAAAGAAAAAAGAGCCATACAAGAACAGCTTATACAATGAGATGTATATCAAAAAGCCGTTATGTATGCAGAACATGACCGAGAGTGAGCTTGACAATATAATGTATGAGCTGCTTGATAAATATCTTGAAAACAATTTCAAGAGTACAAAAAAAGTTACCACAAATGAAAAACAATATGATATAATCATAGCACAGGAGGAAAAGTAATGAACATGACGTTCAAAATAGATATAGATCGTAAAAAAATAGAGGCGATACGCTGCTATCTCCCAGACGGCAACGTTGAGCAACTTCTGCACGAGGAGATAACAAAGGCGGCTAACTCTGCAGTTGACAAGCTTTACAACAGGAATGTTCCTAAGAAAGTGCAGGAGTTTCTCAGAAAGACTTCGGAGCAGAAGGCTGTCGGAAAAAAGAAAGAAGATATGCCAAATGAATAACGGAGTTTTGAAAACCTACGATAGCAAAAACCAGACGGCACTCTATAAGGCTAAAGACAACCGGCTATACGAGATCATATCTATCGATACCGACTGTGCTGTAATGGCTGCGGCATTTGATGATACATTTGCAGTCGCTGCAAAGCCGTTTCTCGATGAGATCAACAATGTGATCGATTTTTCAAGCATTGAATATTTCCCTCACAGAATTCAAGCAGAGAGCTACAGCAAAATACTTCATCAGTGCTATGCCGAACCGAATGCACAAAAACAACAGCGTGTCACGGTGACACACTCAGATAACATCACTCAAAAACATAAAAGTTTGTAATTGAAAGAGGAGGACCATTATGAACGAAAACAGGAATTTTAACGAAGATTTTGAAATCGAGCAGGCAGGACCAGAAGATGTTGGCTGCGATCTTTTTGAGTATGAGCTTACACCAGAAGGTACATACGTCCCTAAGATAGCATACACAAGTGACCCCGAAGAAGAAAAGCTGCTTAAGAAGCCTATCCGCAGATGGGGACGTGCATGGATGAAATGGATGGAAGCAGAATACCCAGCAGACGTTGACATTCTCGTGTGCGAATGCCGTTGGCAGATCATTCCGAGAGAAATAGATATCGAAGCTGAGGAGAGGTTTGACGAGCTTGATGAGATCTACAGAAAAGATCACCCACGTCCTACAGAGTTCAATGCTATACGCAAGTGGGAAAAGGAAAGGCTCATGACGCTCGAACATCAGGTAATGGAGGAGATCGTTTATAAGCTCCGTGAATAGGTTCAATAGGGAACACAGGCAGGTTCAAAATACAACAGAAAACAGGTAAAGGATACTTGAATTTCAGGTGTCCTTTTTTTGTTGACAAATGTCACTTTAAATGATAAAATGGGAGAATGAGGAATGATTTGGTATACTATATTTATAATCATATTTCTGTTTGGAATATTGTACATTGCAAATAACAAGAAGAACAGCAGCGAATTAGTAACATCTATTATTGATAAGTTTTGCTTATTAGCCTTATATGTTATGTCAACAAAACTTACTAAACGGCTTATTCCCCAACTGATGGTTACCTTACTAATGGATATATATTTTGTTTTTAGTGAAAAATACTGCAGTCCTTTATCTAAGACACAGAAAATAATTTTATTGAGTATAACCAATTTTCTTTTAATTTTTCTATGTTGGAAGTGGATTTATGAACTTACTTAAAACTACATTCGAATACAAACGTAAGGACACTTGAATTTCAGGTGTCCTTTTGTAGGTTTGTCAATCATATTGGACACTATTATTAAGAAATTCGATAGGCGAAAAC
>NZ_QTXU01000018.1:56008-58623 GCF_003461785.1 Ruminococcus sp. AM43-6 | reverse complement strand
ACAGTATTTTCAGCCGCAGTGCAAAGCTACCTGCTCGTGTTCGCATACCTTATGATAATAGGGCTTATCCTGCTGAGCTTTTCACTTGTGAAACACAAGACTGTAGGCTTTGTCCTTTGCGGAGCAGTGATATCTTTAGGCACAGCGTTCTGCTCCATAAAGACCACGCTTATGTGGACAATGCCAATGGCGAACAGCATAATATGGCTGCACTACACAAAATATTTCCGTGAGCCTGTTATGTCAATGAGTTTTTCGGTCAGCTATCTTGCCATATTTATAGCGGTACTGCTGGCGTTCTGCTTTATCGCCATAAGAAAATTCAATTACGACAATGTTGCAGAGATAGCAAGTTAGGGATTAGGGGGACGAAATGGATATCATCAATGTAAATGACGTATGCCTTACGCTTGGCAAAACGGAGATACTAAAGCACATAAATGTGTCCTTTGAGGAGGGCAAGATACACGGACTTATCGGCAGAAACGGCAGCGGAAAGACAATGCTTATGAAGTGCATATGTGGTTTTATCAAGCCCACGGGCGGTGAGATTATCGTTGACGGCAAGCAGGTGGGCAAGGACGTTGACTTCCCGAAAGATATGGGTATCATTATTGAAACACCTGGGTTTATACCTTACTATTCGGGCTACAAGAACTTAAAACTTCTTGCAGGGCTGAACAACAAGATAGGCAAAGAGGAGATAAAAAGCAGTATGAAACAGGTGGGGCTTGACCCCGAACTAAAACGCCACGTCCGCAAATACAGTCTAGGTATGCGGCAGCGTTTGGGACTTGCACAAGCCATTATGGAAAACCCGAAGATACTTATTCTCGACGAGCCTTTCAATGGTCTTGACAAGGACGGCGTAAAAGAAATGCGTGAATATCTGCTCAGCTACAAAGAACAGGGCAAGACTATCCTTATTTGCTCTCACTCAGCGGAGGACATCTCCGTGCTGTGCAATACTGTACACGAAATGGATAAGGGAGTCATTGAGGGGGTAAGGTGACATAGACTGAATAAGTATGGATTCGTATTTTTATTTAATGCAATTCTATATTATATCATACTTTCTGAAAAAGTTTACATTTGTCAACATGGAAGTTGAAATAGCCATATAAATTTATCAAATTCCATTAGCATCTATCACTGATAGGTGCTTTTTTAATAACCAAAACAAGAAATGTGGTGAACAATTTATGATGTAAAATTACGAATATGCTCCCCAATGCTATAGATACCAAAAGAGTCGAGAAATCGGCTCTTTTATACAGTAGAGGGATACTGTTTGATATATTCCATTATTTCGCACATAATATTAAGGACAAATTTGCTTATTCTATTGACATTTCCCTTATTTTATATTATAATTTAAGGGAAAATAATGGAGGTAAGGAAATGAGAAGTTTTAATTACTCTGCTTTTAAAGAACAAAAGTGGGATTCTGATATTCTCGGACTTATAGCGGCCATATACAAAGAGGCTGGAAAACAGGAGCAGTATCTGAAACAGCGTCCGCAAGAGATGGAGAAGCTTATTGAGATAGCAAAAATTCAAAGTACCGAAGCTTCAAATGCGATAGAGGGTATCGTAACAACAAGCACGAGGATCAAACAGTTGGTCGAAGAAAAGACTACTCCTCGAAATCGTGACGAGCAGGAGATCGCAGGGTATAGAGACGTGCTGAACGTTATACACGAAAGCTTTGACGCTATTCCGATAACTCAGAACTATATTCTGCAGCTTCACAAAAAGCTTTATAGTCATATGAACAATCCGCTTGCTGGCAGAACAAAAAGCGTGCAGAATTATATCAGTGCGGCTTACCCCGATGGACATACAGAAATACTGTTTACTCCGCTCGAGCCAAATGAAACATCTGAGGCACTTGACAGGATATGTGAAGAGTACAATCGTGTTATCGGTAATTTGGAGGTTGAGCCGCTTATAATTATCCCTATATTTATCCACGATTTTCTCTGTATACACCCTTTTAATGACGGCAACGGAAGAATGAGCCGTCTGCTTACCACTCTTCTGCTGTATCAGAATGGCTTTTACATTGGCAAATATATATCGCTCGAGGCAAAGATCTCTAAGGACAAAGATCTGTATTACAGTGCTCTGAGTCAGTCGCAGATGGGCTGGCACGAGGGCAAAGAGGATGCTTTGCCATTTATAAAATACATTTTAGGCACGATACTTGCATCGTATAAAGATTTTGAAGAGCGTACATCCCTTGTTCAAGAAAAACTGCCTGCACTTGAGATGGTCAGAATGGCAAGCAAAAGCAAAATAGGACGATTTAACAAGCAGGATATAAGGGAACTCTGTCCTACTCTCAGTGACAGTTCTATCGAAGGTGTACTAAGAAAACTTGTTGCCGCAGGAGAACTAAAAAAAGAGGGCAAGGGAAAGAGCACCTGCTATTTCAGATTAAATTAGATTAGAAGATGTTCTACACATCGCATGACTAGGTTTTGGCGGACTTGGAGCGGCAGGTGAGTTTTTAGGTAATGCCAAGACGGTTAGTTTGCTTGCCATAGAAAAGATAAAGTCAGGAGATAAAGTCATTTCAACAGACCCTGAAACAATGGAAACTTCTCCGAAAA
>NZ_QTXU01000018.1:0-55998 GCF_003461785.1 Ruminococcus sp. AM43-6 | reverse complement strand
TGGAAACTTCTCCGAAAACTGTTCTTGAAACCTATATAAGAGAGGTAACAACGCTTGTTCATCTCACTGTGAACGGTGAAGAAATCGTTACAACTGTTGACCACCCGTTCTATGTAAAAAATCAAGGCTTTATCAAAGCAGGAGAACTAATAGTTGGTGATGAACTTCTTGATGTAAACGGAAATGTTCTTTTAGTTGAAAATTTTGCTATTGAGTTGACAGACGAACCTGTTACGGTGTATAATTTTCAAGTGGAAGATTTCCATACTTATCATGTTGGTTGCTTTTATGTGTTGGTGCATAATGCTGATTATAATCAATCGCCTAAGGAAATAATGGCTGAGCGTACTAAGGGCTTGGACACTCGGGAACATCCCTCTAAATATAAGCAGATTAGTGCCAAAGAAAAGTCAAGGTTAGAATCTAAGGTTAGAGATAGAACAATAACTAAAGATGAGTATAAAAAGCTTGAATGGAATAAGAAAATTTCTGCTAAGCGGCAAGATGCAGTAAATGAATTTTGGGATCAAGAACAGATTAGGTTACAAAAGGGTGAGAATGGAACGCGTAATTGGTCTCCTCAACAGAAGGCTGATATCTTAAACGGCAAACGCCCTACTTACAATGGAAAAACCATACAAGGACATCATACGTACAGCGTTTCAAAATACCCACATTTGTCTGGAAACAGCGAAGTAATATATCCTGCTACTTTTAATGAACACTTAAAAGGTTGGCACGGTGGCAATTTCCGTAATAGTTTGCCAGGAGAACCCATTAAAACAATAATTGATTTTTAAGGAGATTACTATGAGAACTGTAGGCTTAAAACTGGAGAGTTCAGTATTCACAGCTACTATGGCTAAAATTATACGTAAATATCAAGAACTACCCATTTCACAAATCAAACAAATTGTTTCAAACAACGATTATGTGTATAAGTGTGATATTATACGTGCGAACGGAATAAAGACACTTTTACACGTTAAAAAAGATTTGTCCAAAGAAGGAATAAATAGCTATATCTATGTAGAGGGAAAGCTAACAAGTGAAGAATATCTGAATAATTTACTTGTATCATACAAGCAGACAGAAGAGCAAGTTGAGGAAGAAATGGACAGAGAAGCATTATTAGAAGATGATGAGTAAATCTAGTTTTATTCATGAACTTAAGCTTTATTATTGAACGCAAATCAGTGGAGCTATCACATTTGTAATGGGAGGCTTTGATACTCTCGCATTAGGTTCAAAGATATTGTTTGGTGATAACTGGTTTAGTGACTTTAATGCGGCTTTGCATGAGAGTTCTATATACAATATAACTCAGACGACTATAGCAAGTGTAGCTGTTTTCACCGGCGGAATGAACAGCGGATTTAACAAGGCAGCTAACAGTGCAGGAGTTAAACCGTCATGTTTTGTGGCAGGAACGCTTGTCATGGCGGTTGCCGGAATGGTTGCTATAGAAACGATAAAGTCAGGAGATAAAGTCATTTCAACAGACCCTGAAACAATGGAAACTTCTCCGAAAACTGTTCTTGAAACCTATATAAGAGAGGTAACAACGCTTGTTCATCTCACTGTGAACGGTGAAGAAATCGTTACAACTGTTGACCACCCGTTCTATGTAAAAAATCAAGGCTTTATCAAAGCAGGAGAACTGATAGTTGGTGATGAACTCCTTGATGTAAACGGAAACATTCTTTTAGTTGAAAATTTTGATGTCGAGTTGACAGATGAACCCACTACAGTGTATAATTTTCAGGTAGAAGATTTTCATACATGTCACGTTAGTGGTTTTAGCGTGTTGGTACATAATGCAAGTGATTTATATGCAAGGAGATCATTTAGACGCAGTGCAAGACAAAAAGTAGAAAGTGAGGCACCAAGAAACTCTAACGGAAAAATGAAATGCCCAACTTGTGGAAAAGAAATACCTGATAAAATAACAATAAATACCAAGAATGGTCCGGTTGATAGAATAGGTTATGACCTTGATCATTATCCAGAGACTTGGGCTGAGAGAAAGGTAAAATTACAATCATTAGAAACAACTCCTACAAGAACAGAAGTTTTAGACTGTTATAATTCAGATTTGAGAGTTCAGTGTCATGAATGCAATATAAAACATATATTTGAAGGAGTGAAAGGAGATTTTGCTGAATGAGTTTAGGTGAAAGTATACTTGACCATTATGAATTGTTTTTAGGAAAATATATAGGTGTAGATAAATATACAAGCGGCGAATACGTTATACAACTTTTGGGATTTGACAGAACGTTTAAAGATTGTTTAACATTCGCATCTTTTGGACTGTCAAATTATTCGAATTTAATTAATAATTCATGTGAAGTAATTATGCCAGTAGATGATGATTATGATAATTGTGCTGTTGTATTTGCGAATGCTTTATTTTATGTTCTTCAACAACAAATGGATTTTGGCAGAGGTACAATAATTGAAGGTCTAGATAACATAATTGCAGATTTTTCAAAAAGGCATAATAAAACAGCGATTTATTTTACGGAACCATATGTTTTACCAGAAGAATTTTCAAAAATTGAAGATCACTTAAAAATGTATATAGCGTTTTTTATTTCAGAAAAAGAACTTGAATTTATTCATAACTATGGTTGCGAAGAATTTGAAAATTTACTAGAAAGTTCAAAAGCTGATATAATAAATCTTAACAGGGAATCTATAGTGTGAAAAAACCGCTTAGAAAACAGTTGTTGAAACCTACATAAGAGAAGATAATAAGCTTATTCATTTGGTAATCAACGGCGAAGAGATCATAACGACTGAAATGCACCCGTTTTATGTGAATGATCGTGGCTTTGTCAACGCAGGAGAACTTGCAGTCGGTGATGAATTGCTTGACTCAAACAAAAACATTCTTTTGGTTGAAAATTTTGATGTCGAGTTGACAGATAAACCCGTAAAGGTGTATAATTTTCAGGTAGAAGATTTTCATACATATCACGTTAGTGGATTAGGTGTATTGGTACATAATGCTGGTGATTATTCTAATCTAAAAGATTCAAAATATGTAGGTGAAGGGAAAAAGTTTACAAAGGCTCAAAAAAGACAGATAATACAAGAAAATATGAGACGAAATGGCGGAAAAATAAAATCTGATATGTCAGGAAAAGAACTTGTTTCCGCAACTCAAAGTAAGCTAAACGTAACGCCAGATCCATTGAAAGTTCAAATTGGCCACATAAAGCCAAGAAGCAGTGGAGGAAGTAATAGTTATTTTAATGCACAGGTTTTATCAAGAGAAGAAAATATTTTTAAATCAAATAAGTGAGAAAAAATTATGTTTGATATTGATGAAAATACAATGGTAATAACAACTGTAGATATTATTAACAAAAAAAAGAAAGTAGTTTTAGTTTTCCATGATAAAGAAGATGGAATGTGGGAATTTCTGGACGGAGAGGACGTTAGTGAAGAAAGTGCTGCTATAATATCGATTTCGGAAATGGAGCAGATTGATTCTTCTATTGGTGAATTATGTGATCTTCCTCTAGGATGCGGCGCTTTCCGTGATGATGAAACGCAGCCATGGAAATGGTTTGAAATAGAATGACCTCTTTTATTAGTGCCAAACAATAATAAAAGTGAAATTTACTAAGATAAAAAATAATATAGGAAAAATAGTCGATGACCCAGATGACATAATCGAAGGACTTGCAACTGGTGATACTGTTAAGGAATTGTTCAGAGTAAATGTAAGTAACGATAACGGTTTAGTAAATGTTACAACTAGTGTTAAGTCATTAAAGTAGACAATTATTTACATCAAGAATTTTTGATATTAAGGAGAATATTATGCGAGATACAATTAAATCAAAAGAGTATTTTGATGAGTATATTTTGAAAATGTCAGAAGGAATCAAAAGATTTGAAGAGGGTATTGCTGCTGGAAAATACTTAAATGACAAGATACTTTTTGTAAAAGATTACATTTTACAAAAAAAATCGGGATAATAATCGCTAAGTATTCAAAAGGTGATTCAATTGAAGAAATAAAAAAAGAATTTGAATCTTCTTTAGATTTGTTTGGTGAAGCTTGGGATGATTCAGTATACGAGAGCAATATTATTTTTGCTTCTTTAGCATATCTTCTGAATTTGGACGATGGTAAGTTGAATATAATAAAAAATAAATTGAGGAAATCTGAAACATATGATTCATTATTAGATTTTATCCTCATTGGAAATAAAAGTGAGTTTGATACACCGAAAATATCCTTCCCTCGTCCATACAAAAAGTTAGTAAAAAGCATTAACGATGAAGATAGAGATGCTTTTCTAAAATATTTGAGAGGATGGTATAAAGGCTCTGTAGATAGTGCTTGGTATGGTACACATGAACTGGTGAATAAATATCAGTATTATGGATATTGGTGTTTTGAAGCTGGTGCTATTGCTAAAAGGCTCCAACTAGATGATAACGATTTACAAAATGAGCAGTATTATCCTTATGATATGGTTCATTTCAATTGAGTAATGACGAGGTGATAAAATGACACTTTCGATAGATGGTCGCTTATCTGAACTTATAGCGAACTCCTGTTCTTGAAACCTATATAAGAGAGGTAACAACGCTTGTTCATCTCACTGTGAACGGTGAAGAAATCGTTGCAACTGTTGACCATCCGACCACCCGTTTTATGTAAAAATCAAGGCTTTATCAAAGCAGGAGAACTTGTAATCGGATATGAACTTCTTAATTCTAATTGCAATGTTCTTTTGGTTGAAAATTTTGATGTTGAGTTGACAAAAGAACCTGTTAAGGTTTATAATTTTGAGGTAGAAGATTTTCATACTTACTTTGTTGGACAGAATAATATTTGGGTGCATAATGCTGAATGTGGCGGCAGTTACAAAGAAGTTAGTGAAAAGAATAAAGAATATAATTCAACGCAAAGTGATTATACGAAAAAACAGCATGCACACCATATGCCCGCACATGATGCTTATCCGGATGATATAAAAGAAAAAATCGGAACAGTCGGTAGCGGAAAAAATAAAAAAGTTAACGGACCGAGTATTCAATGAAAAATTCTGATCATACGCAAACAGCAAGTTACGATAATAAACCAGGCGCAAAGGCATATCGAGCTAAGCAGAAAAAACTGATAGGAAACGGAAAGCTTCAAGAAGCTTTTGATATGGACGTTGCTGATATAAAATCGCAATTTCCTGGAAAATATGATTCGAGTATTCAGCAAGCACAGGATACCCTAAATGATATTATAAAAAAGGTAGGAAAGTAAAATGAGCAAAGAATATGAGTTGTTCCCTTATAGAGGCATTGGCGAACTCTTTTTTGGAATGACACGTGAAGAAATACAACGATTATTAGGAAAGCCTATTTCATCTAACAAATATGGGTTTCCTATTCAAGATCGTATTTTAGACGATTATGGTTTTTTCTATACATTGTTCAATAATCAAATGACTTTAGAAGCTGTTGAGTTTTTTCCTGAATATACTGAAGAAAAAATCGTGTGGATCTATGGTGATGTGTCGATTCAGTTAACAGCCGACAAAGAAACTACATTAGAAGCACTAAAAAAAGTAACTGATGATATCGTAAAAGATGAAGATGAATCAGAAGGCTACTATAGTCAAAAATTAGGAGTTAAACTCTTTTATCCTGATGATGAAGACAATGTTGTGACTTTGATTGTTCATGATCTTCATTGTTACGATGAGGAAGAACAATATTTGAAAGATTTAGAAAATGGTGTCGAATAAAGAAAATAATCTCTAGTTTTTAACCAGAAAAAGAGGTGGTAAAAATGACGAGTACAAATAATGAGCAATTGATTGAGCTTGTTTCAAATGCGCAAATGGCATTTTTCAATGGGCAATACCACGAAGCATTTAATCTTGCACAAGAAGCGATTAAGCTTGATGAGAATTGTGCGGATGCGTATCAATGTGCAGGAGATGCGTATATGTTTTTGTGACAAAAATTACAATGTAATTGTATGCACATTATAATTATACTATTAGGAGTTGTAGTAAAATACAACTGTATAAACTCTGACTATTATTGAGAGCAAAGACGATTTTTACGACGAGTACTACTACATGAAGCCCGAATGTGAAAAAAGCCGTTGGAAAAAATTCAAAGACGGCTGCAAAAAGGTCGGCGAATGGTGTAAGAATCATTGGAAAGAGTTGGTTATAGGTGCTATATGTATTGTTATTGGTGCTGTTTTAACCGTATTGACAGGTGGCTCATTTTTAGCAGCACTTGGTATAGGATTTAAGTCAGCTGCAATGGCAGGGTTTATATCTGGTGGGATTAGTGTGATTAGTTCACTGATAGTTTCGATTTTCAGTGGAGATAGTTTTAAAACGATTTTGGGAAAAGTGTTAAGATCATTTGTAGATGGTTTCGCTAGTGGATTTATGTGGGGTGGAATTTTTGCTGGTGGTGCACAGACAATATCTGCAATATTAAAATTTTCTAGGGGCGGTACATTGATATTTGGCGGTGAACAACTGCAATTATTCAAGCCAAATAATTTCTCAGGTAAAACTTTGGGTAAAATAAAAAAATGGTCTCCAAACGGACTTAATAACCTTAATTCTGGTGGAACATTATTTAAAATTGGAAAAACTTTCAGATTGGATTTTGAGGCTGGAAAACAACTTTTTCATACGCATATTACATATAATTTATACAATAGTATGCCTAATTTCATGAAATCCATGAAATGGATATTTGATCCCGCTAAACGTGATGTACATGTTAGATTGACTTCAATATTAGGAGGAGTAATAGGTGTTACGCAGAAATAATGATCAAAAGAAAAAAGTGAAACAAGCATTTATAGATGGTGATGTTTCTACAAAGTTATTAACAAAAATAATTAAGCTAGCACCATCTTTTTTCTTTCTTGAAATTTGCGATATTTGCAAGAATGATGAATTAACAAAAATTATTACTAATTCTAAGCAAACATATGCATCATTGATAACTAAAAACGAAAATACCGATATTGTTATTGTAGCAAATAATGACTTTTTTAATATATCTGTCAATTTATTGTTTAAAAGCTTATGTGAAACTATAGTTATATATTTTCCTTTTGAAAATATTACGTTTCAACAATTTCTTTATAATTGTGAACCGTACTCAAACAATCCGCAAAAATCAGCTATTATAAAAGGTCTATGTTATATGATCTGTACATGGGTAACAAATGAAAATAGATTATATTTTCATTTTGATAATTTTAAGGGTATAAAAACGTTTGAAAAAATTAAAACGTTAATTTGAAACAATTATATAAATTTAATTTTTACCACAAATTCATTAAGAAAAATTGAATCTTTTGAATAACATTAATGAAAATATTTCCGATGTTGTGACTATTGACTAAAATGTGGCTGATGCTATTGATTTTGCAATTGCTCTAAATGTGCAACATGGTTCTAACTATGAGAATATTGAATTACATTTCGGATTCTCACGAGAAGAGGAAAATCTTTTTAATGGGGAAAATCCTCCAACTGTTGAAGAGTTTAAAAGAAAAGCAAATGAATTGGGTTCGGAGGTTATGAAAGATTTTGTTCACGAGGCATTACAGTATGTTGAATTTAACGATAATTTAGACATTGTGGATTTTGCTAATGGAAGTACTGATAGAATGATATCCTATAGTGGAGATATTATTTCGACAAGGTATGACGATCAGGATTTTTTATCTGATATTGATCCGAATAATATACAGTATAAATTTGAGAACAGTAACAGTAATTTTCTAAAAGTTCAACAAGAATATAATAAGGCTGTAATGGATGGCTGAATCGATCCTAAATCGGAGTTCATATCAAATAATGGTGGTATTGATCAAATTCGCAATAATATAAATTACGATGTTAAATCTACTTTGGGTGCTTATATTGATGGTGAACTTGTAGGAGAAAAAAAGAAGAGAGCAGATAAATATAAACAGCATATTGATGCCTTTATAACATTTTTGCAAGATTAACTTAATGAGGGATTTGTTTATAATGAAACATAAAACCATATTTTCTACGATGATAATTATTACTTGTATTCTTATAATATTTTTGGCTATTGTAATAGGTTTCGGAATATGGTTCTTAAACAGTGATAATGAAACAGAAGCTGATTTACAGTGGAAACGAAAAACCATTAACGACTGTATTAATCAAACAAGTCAGAATTATGATGAGATACGTGAGTTGGTTTGTGATCCGGGTTCTGATGTTGCACTTTTGGGACACGATTATGATTTGCTCAGCAAATTAACGAATCTTGAAACAATTACTATTGTCGGAATCAGTGACGCTTCAGATGCACATAACTTTTTTGAAGAGTTAACTAAACTAAAAAAATTAACTTCTGTTAATATTGTAGATTCACCTATTGGTTCAATAAGAAAGCTGGCAGATATCAGAAGTCTATCAAGTTTATGCATTAGATCTAATCCTTATGGGGGTGCCCGTTTTAAAATTGACGATATTGACTTGCTCGGAACAGAGGGAAGCTTCAAGAATTTAAAATCGTTGGAATTATACGATGTTCAAATTGAAACCTTACCGGATTTATCCGAATTAACGGAATTGAAATCACTTTCAATTTCAGGATCTGATTTTACCAAGCTGGATTATGAAAGTGTTAATTGGGAGAATATTGTATCCCTCAATATAAATTCTACGAATATACACTCAATTGATAAAGAAATTATAAATAAACTTTATAATCTAAAAGCTTTAGATGTTTCTTATTGTAATATTACAGACATAAGCTTTGTGTTAAACTTACCAAAATTAGAAGAGTTCTCATATTTAGGGCATGAGACTCATGGAATTGATTTGAAATGCTTAAATGAACATCCAAATTATGATGAAGCTTGGATGAAAGATTAAAAAGTTTAATAGAAGATAATGTTATAAAAGTAATATCAATTGAATATCCAACTCCGATGAAAAATTGTAACATAAAAAATGATAATATTGATATTTTTGTCAAACTGGAAAACGGAAATAAATATTGCATTACTGTTGCAACAATCGATTGGATAAGCGATCATGTGGGAGAACGGCATTTGCCAAGCGGATCACCTGATTTAATAGTTAAAGAATTACAAAATCAGGTGATTGAAGATGCTGTTAAAGAATACTCAGAAGATGACGCATACTGGCTGCGGGTATTCAGTATGTCTTATGGGGATGAAGTTTCTGATTGATATAAACTTAAAACTTTATGACAATCAATATCAATCTTAGAAATAATCAATCGTGATAAAATATTTAATTATGCTTTAACTTTTATTCAAATGTTTTGAAGATAATGATGCTCAAGAAGGATCAGAAGTAAATGCTTTTCGACACACTTTTTGGATTTCAATTATAACAAATAAGTGGGGAGAGAATATAGGCTTACAAGCTGGTAATGCTCATGAAAAAAATCAAAACGTTATTCATGAAATCAAAGATATATACTCGCATAAGTTTAAAACTTTAAGTGATGCTGATCAAGCAGTTGATTTGTTAAACAATGTTATTGGACGGAAAATTGGAAAAACAACATCAATTGATAGTACATCCAAAGATATAGCAAAAAAAGTATTAGATTACTATTATACAAATGGATTAAATATTGTGAAGGAAACTGATGATGGACATTATGTGATTGTAAAAGAACGACATTCATACAAACGATACAAAGATGATTTAATTATATTGGAAACACTTGAAGAAAACGGATTTCCACCAGATAATAAATACTATAATAAAAAAGGTGATTGAATTGGTCAAGAAATATATTAGAGTAATTTTGATTGGAGTATTGTGTATGGGAGTTATACTGAGCATTTTTTCAATAATAAATTATCGTCATTCAAAATCGTTAAAGGATAAAATTATAAAAAAATGTAATGATGATACCGAGATTATTATACATATGTCTGATTTTACTGGCTTTGAATGGGATAAGTGTATTGTATATGGACCGTCAACGCAAACGAAAGATATATGTGATGCATTTGATATAAATTATAATACATATCTCGATTTAAATTATGGGATTATTTTCCTTAATAATAACAATGTTACTTATGAAGAATTTTTCAAAGTCTCAGATCATGATTTTACAAATAAAATTCCAGAATTTATTATTTATCCATATAGACAAAACGAAAGTACGCAAGTAAAATATGCAAGTTTTGAAAAGAATGAAGCGGAATTTAAATGTATAAAGAAAGATTCTGATAATGGCTATTATTATAGGCTTTACCCTATCAATTAAGGCGACATCGAACAAAGATTTTGGGTTACACTTGATTTTAAATAAGAGCATAAAGTGGTAACAAATGATCCAACGGCAACAACGGATGTATGTTGGTGAGCAGAATGGTATGCATTTTTGAAAAACAATTAATGTGAGATGGAATATTTATTATTTGAAATACTGTATCGAGGTTTAAACTATGAGAAGATGCGAACCACTAAACACATAAAAAGCAAACAGATAATTGAACTTAGAAAACACATGCCACTATTGAAAATGGTTTTGCACCTTGTCAATGCTATATACTATAAATTGGGAAATGATTACTGCAAAACAATTAAAAATAAAATTACATCAATAATAAAAAATGATCCTGAATATGCCGTAAAATATTATCACCCTTTATTTATTAATGATAATGCTGATTTGAAATCACTGAAATCAAAAGTGCTTTCCATAGATGAAAGCATATGTGATGTTGATGATGTTATCAGCTCAATAAAATCATCAACGCAGACCCAAGAGGACAAAATTAAATCACTTGAGTCATTGAAAGAAAATATTAGTGAATACATTTCCGATGTTGTGACTATTGACTAAAATGCGGCTGATGCTATCAATAAAAGCAAAAATGACTTTTATGAGAAATATGAGTACTTATAGCCGGATATTGAGAAAAGCTGGTTGGAAGAAAAAATGGGATAACGCTTGTGAGTGGTGTAAGGAGCGTTGGAAAGAGATTCTCATCACAGTAACAATTGTAATAGGAGCAGTATTAGCTATAGCAATGGTAACAAGTGTTTCAAAGCTAGCTAATTTTGGAACTAGCAATCAATTATTAATTAACATTCCAAGAACTTGTGAATTTACATCAGGTTTATCAGGTCTATTTTCATTAAATGGAAGCATCATCAATTGGTTAAAGGAGAAGTGATAATTGAAAATGCATATGGAATTTGTAACAGTAGGCAAAGCAAGTAGCGATAAAATTCATGTAAAATATAATGATAAAATAGCAACATTTCATGGAGAAATAGGAATAGATTATTTTTTGGTGCTTGCTAATAAAATAGAGTGGTATCCAAATAAAAAAGCAACAATTAATGAAAAAATAGAATTGATGACTATAGCAAACAAAACCTTTTTGGGTGAGAAACGGTTGTATTTTATAGCAGATGATGCAATATGGTTTGATTGGAAAGGTTATCCATTAATTGTTATAGAAAATAATATTATAAAATCAATGAAAATATCATGTGTTTGTGAAGTACTAGCTGAAGTTGATGAGTTTAACGATATTTCCGATTTTTGTTATCTAAAAAAATATATTGCTGAATTAAAAAAAGCAAAGAAACTTTGTAAAAAACACTCCATTAATAAGTATGATGGTTATGGACATAAAAAATTTTATTATAAGTGTACAAAATGTAGAAGTGTTTGGGCTTTAACAGAACCTGACGGCAATTTTAACGGAAGATTGGAAAAACTATAGGTTTATAGCTTTAGACACGATAAAATATATGATCAATTATATTTCCAATCAAAAGTGTGGAATTGAAAAAATAAGCAGTAAAATAGCGGAATATATTTTACTTTTTGATAGTGCTGATAAGAGTAAGTACGTTTTTTTACGATAAGTATGAATACTTAAAAACCGGATATTGAGGATGGAGAATGGCGAGATCATGTATGAGGCTTTCAGAGATGCGACTGACGGAACTGCAGGGTGGTCATTCTCAGATGAGACTTACATAGCAACTTTAGACTGGAAGGAGAAATAATAAATGAAAAAAGTCATCAGCCTTATTTCGAGCTTAGCATTGGTGATATCTCTGAGTAGTTGTGCCATTAAAGAAACGCCTATCATAAACGGTGTTGAGTATAAATACAACGATCAGTTCTACGCAGATACGGTAGATCAATTATTGACATACATAGACGATGGGGATAAAGACGGCGTAAAATCCTTACTGTGTAACGGTCTGAAAAATTCAGATGGTATTGACGCTGATATACAAACGCTGATTGATGGATTTGAAGGCGATATAATTCGCACGACAGAGTATGAAAAGGATACTGTGAGCGCCAGTTCTTCAGGGAAAAATTATACCAGTGCTTTTCTTTCCAGATCATTTTATATTATCACGGATAAGCAAAAATATGGGGTATATATAGCAGTTTGTCCCATCGATGAAAAGCATGAAGATGGGGAAGATCTGGTCGGCGTTTATAACATATCCATAAATACTTTGGATTATGAGTCCGGTGATATCGAGTGTAATACTGCCAATACTATTGAAATTGCAGACCATAACTGCTGCGTTGCTTCCGGTTATGGCGACAGCCGCAGTTATTTAGTGGCTCAGACGGGCAATAAGTACGAAGTTATAGATATTTACAGGATAATCAATCCACAAAGTATTGTAAAATATGATGATATAACCGCATGGAACAGCAGAGATTTTCTGAGCTTTAAGGAAAAATTCGGTGCTCCGTATGCCGAATCTCTTGACAATGACAAGGAACATGTTTTAGCCGATGTATATATGTATGAAATTTCAGACAGCAATAAATATGCGATCGTGGCTGTTGGCAGAGATGACGGCTCGATCAATGCGCTGTCTGTTAAGGATATAGACAGCCGTTGGAGCGAAGATAATAAATATGAATATATTTTAGAAAATGAATAGATTAATGGCAAGGAATTAAATAACAAATGAGCAGCGAAATAATCGGAACAAAATTCAAGTACACGGTATTAACATTGACACCGTTTTCTTCACACCATTTATGCACTGTAAGTCCGCTGCTTTTCTGTGCCTGGATCTGGGCTGACAATTCGGACAGGCGAAATTCGTTCTTTACCGTTGTGATCGTTGTTTTCATTATCTTTATCTCCACATCTAATTTGGTCTAAGCAGCTCTATAGACTTTTTGAGATTGGGTAATTTACTCTATGGAGTTGCTTGAAGTTTATTATACTTCTTTAGTCATCGGTGGGGTAGATGCGGAGGGTTTGACGGTTACATTCAAATTCACAACGTCAATGATAGATGATATTTTAGAAGATGTCCCCGTGATTGATACAAATAGATATACTTGATGTAAAAATAGAAAATGTTTATTCGTCGTTTGGTGGGAAAGGAAATGTTATGAAATTAGAAAAACAAATTACAAATGAAGAGCTGCTTGAACTTACAAAAAAAGCATTTGAAAATAACGAGGTTGCTGAGTTCCTTTGCGGAGAGAAAGGATATGCTTGTCCTATAAGTCACTTTGTTCCAGCAAATGTACCAACGGATTTTAGTAGAATTATAGATTTTGGAGTATACAAACTTTATGAGGAAACTAAAAATGAAAAAATTGTTGCCAAATTCGAAGAAGCCATATTGTATCTTCTTGATTGCGATCCAGCAAAGAATTGGATAGCGTTTATGGTATGTTGGAATCAAATTAGGAATGAAAAAAGACACGAAGCACCATTTAAATTCATTAATCAAGAGTTAATTGAGAAATTGAAGGAAACGCTATTAAAACACGAAAAGGAGCTTCGTGTTTGTAAGGAATGGCAAGGTTGGAATGAAGAAAATGGGCTTTGGCAGGAAATTACAAGAATTAATAACATTGCAACTAAAAATTATGGGGTGAGAATATTATGAATATAGACGAAATATTTAGTAAAGGTGCATCTTATCTAATATCTGAAAAAGGTTATGAAGACTATATTTCAGGCAAAGATGTTACATTGGGACGTCCTGTTGGAGATGATACTGTTGTTTGGGTTGCACCAAGTGCCGAAATTGATGAAGCTATAATTAAAACCAACGGAAATCCAAGGGAATTAGAAACTTTATTGGGTTTACCAGAGAATAGTTTAGGAGATACACCTGTTAGAGTAAATATTGATAATATTTATGGTTTTGATATACGAATACCTGATGCTTCAACTCCAGGTGCTAATCCTAATTTTATTCCTGTTGGAAGCACAAGTGGGGTAGAACAGAAAGAGTCATCTATAATTGTCCTAATTCGGATGTTAATCCTAATATAGGAGAAATTGGCAACACGAATTCAATAAATGGAATCTCAACCAAATAATTAAATAATCTATATAATTCATTAGGAAGAGATTCTGAGTGCTTACGTTTTATTCATTGCATTTACTATACAAGCGCAGCAAGAGGTTTTATAAGGGTTCTCTTTAAAATACCCTTAAATACTTTTATTATTGTGAGGTTTAGACTATGGCATTTGTTAATGAAAAGCTGACTCCAACGCAAAGAGAGAAACTGGCTAAGAAAAAGATTAAGAACCCATACGGGAGCTTTAGGGACACGACAGAAGGTATCACGCCCCTGTACTTAACTATTGACAAAAATTCTGAAACATGGTTAGCACATTGCTATAACCATCATGACACGAATAATGATATAGAGGAATTTATCTTTATGTATAAATCAAATCCGATACCTGTTCAAGCAATAAAGAGTATTCATGAACAACAAGTTTGTTGGAAAATAACACGTATTGATTTCCCGAAAGGATTGCTAAACGATAAAGAATACCTTCAAATTTTGTTAACTGACGCGTTCAAAGCTTACAACATATCCGGATGGCCTGGCGAAGAAAGTGGACAGACCAAGGTAATATATGGCTATGAGTAAGGAGGTGTATTGTAATGTTGACGTTATTGGAAGCATTAGATAAGCTCAATTCAAAATCAGAAAGTGAACTTACGCTTGATTATCTTGAAGAACTTGCTAAAAAAGTATCTATCGAATCTGTGCCTCATTTAACGATTAAAGGCTCTGAGATGACCTAAAATTGGTCTTATCAGAGCCTTTTTTTACATTATGCTTTTTAACGAAATGTCATTTTAGGTTGTGCATTTATTCTGGCAGAAGGACGCAGGCACAGAAACCGGGTCCGGGCTGATAGCAATATATGGTGAGGTCTTTTCCGATCTCAGGGCTAAAATCCTTCAGCGTGTGCTTTGTGCCGTTGAGTGCTACATCTGCGTAAGATACCAGCCATTTTCGGCCTCCGTTACGAAATACTTCATAAAAAGACCGATTCAGCATTTCTTCCACGGGCACACCCTCAACTACCGCCATCTCCTTGTTGCAGTAGCGGAAAATTAAGTCAACACCGTGACCATCTTCATCGAATACAAGCTCGATAACGCAGTAAGCCAGAGGCATTTCGTCCATAATACTGCACTTCTCGTAGAAACCCAATGGCGGGTCGAATTCCTCCTTAGGCGACGGAACGTCTAGCCCAAGCTCCTTACGCATCCGATGTGGATGGGCTGAATGGCAGCTTTGACAAGACCGAGTTTGATATTGCTTCTGCAGAGAATACAACAATTGAAAACGCCCCAACAGACACAACTGCTTTTGGCATTTCCGGAGGTGCGATCACAAAAGATCAGAAGATTGGAACTATTACAGTAAAGATCACCTCAGATACATCAGACACCACTATGGTGAAAAATTTGGAGGATCTGCGCGGTGTATTTGAAAATGGTGGCAAGGCAAAGCTAAACAACGATCTTAACGGAGCATACGAGATGCTGACGGTTTCGTCAGGAAAAGATCTGGAGTTTGATCTGAACAGAAAGACGCTGAGCGTCGAATCTATTTCACTCTCAAATGATGGCAACGAAACGCTGACGCTGAGCAACGGTACTATCGGTTGTTATGTGCAGATGAATGGAAGAGCTGAACAACATCTGATTGTTGGCAATTGTACTCTGAATGGGTTGGGCGACAATAATAATTACTCAGATGTGACCTTGAGAGATTGTGTCATCACGAAAGATTGCTTTACCAGTTATGGCGGCATTTGGAAATTTGAGGAAGTCAATAATATTATCGGAACAATGAAAGTTAAGAAAGATGTCACCATTTCCGGCGACTTTACGTTAGGGACGCTTAAAGTTCCCATGGTTACTACCGGTACGCCGACCTTAAAACTGTCGGGTAATATTCGGATAGGCAAATTCTCCTTTGATAGTGTTTATAGAGAAGAGGCAAAGATCATCTGCGGTGTGGGTACATATAACTTTAAGCCGGATGAATATGAAACAGGCAGATATGGCGGTATTCAACTAGCAGAGGGATGCACCGTCAGCGGACCTGATGAGAACGGCATTTACACCGTTACAGCGGAATAAGGAGGGCAAAAAAATTAGGCAGCCGTTACCGACTACCTAAAGAACTTATTCTATTCTGCAATGACCTTGTATATGATAAATGCCCATAGTGCAAGAGAAATTATCATCACCATATAAAAATACCAGTGTTTTGTTTTGTGACGGAAAAATTCCATGCCCAGAAATCCTCCTGCAAAGCCGCCAAGCAGGCTCAGACCAAGGAGCGTTTTCTCAGGTATCCGCCATTTGTGTGCTCTTGCCTTGTGCTTATCTGCACCAAAAAGTATGAACGTCAAAAGGCTCATTGCGGAAAGATATATTATAATGTATTTCAGCATATCTTTGCCCTCATATAAACAAAGGGCGGAAAAGCTCCGCCCTTGTATTTTTGTTTTTTTACTTGAAGTAAGCTACGCCGCTTTCAAATATCTTCTGATCCTTTTCACCAGGAACGTTCTTTGATACGCAGCAGCCCTTACGCTCTGAGTGACCCATTTTACCAAGAACACGTCCGTCAGGTGAGGTGATACCCTCAATAGCCTGGAATGATGTGTTAGGGTTGCAATGAATGTCAAATGTAGGTTCTCCGTCAAAGTCAACATACTGTGTGGCGATCTGTCCGTTTGCAGCAAGCTGTGCGATCTCCTCTGCTGTTGCAACAAAACGTCCCTCACCGTGTGAGATAGCCACGCTGTGGATATCGCCTACCTCACAGCCTGCAAGCCATGGTGACTTGTTGGAAGCGATCCTTGTGTTTACCATTTTAGACTGGTGTCTTGCAATGGTGTTGAATGTAAGTGTAGGGGAGTCGTCTCTCATATCTCTTATCTCACCATATGGTACAAGACCAAGCTTGATAAGTGCCTGGAAGCCGTTGCAGATACCAAGCATAAGACCGTCACGATTTTTCAGCAGGTCATGGATAGCGTCTGTAAGTCTTGGGTTTCTCAGGAATGATACGATGAACTTGCCTGAGCCGTCAGGCTCGTCGCCACCGCTGAATCCGCCTGGGAGCATTACTATCTGTGACTCTTTTATCTTCTTCTCCATTGCGTCAACAGACTCCTTGATAGCCTGTTCTGTGAGATTTCTTACAACGAAGATGTCAGCCTCAGCTCCTGCCTTTTCAAAGGCTCTTGCTGTATCGTATTCGCAGTTTGTGCCAGGGAATACAGGGATAAGCACCTTTGGCTTTGCCACCTTGATAGCAGGTGCAACTCTCTTGTCTGCCTTGTAGCTGTACTTTTCAGGCTTTTCAGCAGGCTCTTTCACATGAACAGGATATACAGGCTCAAGCTTGCCCTCCCAAAGTGTCTGGAGCTTGTCAAGGCTTATTGTGTAGTTGTCTGACTTTATCTCGTAGCTTTCTGTTGTTTCACCGATAACTCTCTCGTCAGTGTCAACGCCCTCTGCAAGCTCGATAACAAATGCGCCATAGCAAGCTCTGTAAAGCTCTTCTGCTGTGAGCTTGTCTGTGAACTTAAAGCCTATCTTGTTACCAAATGCCATTTTTGCAACAGCCTCAGATACACCGCCGTAGGATACAGCCCAGCATGAAAGCACCTTGCCCTCAGCAATAAGCTTTTCTACATTTTCAAATACTGCCTTAAGTGAATCGAAGTTCACAAGCTTGTTGTCGTCATATTCAGGCTTGATAAGGATTACCTTAGAGCCGGCCTTCTTAAATTCCTGTGAAACTACCTTGTCTGCGTCTGTTACTGAAACAGCGAATGAAACAAGTGTAGGTGGAACGTCTATTTCCTCGAATGTACCTGACATTGAGTCCTTACCGCCGATAGAACCGCATCCTAGCTCTATCTGTGCCTTGTATGCACCGAGGAGAGCAGACATAGGTTTGCCCCAACGCTCAGGATCATTCTGTGTTCTCTCGAAATACTCCTGGAATGTGAGCCAGCACTTCTCATATGTACCGCCTGTTGCGATGACCTTTGCGATAGACTCAACTACAGCGCTCATTGCGCCGTGGTATGGGCTTACAGATGAGAGATATGGGTCATAGCCCCAGCCCATAATGGAGGTTGTCTTTGTATTGCCGTGAAGAACAGGGAGCTTTGCAGCCATTGCCTGTGTAGGTGTGTTCTGATATTTACCGCCAAATGGCATAAGAACTGTGTTTGCACCGATTGTTGAGTCAAATCTCTCAATAAGACCCTTCTGTGAGCATATGTTGAGGTTTGATATCATAGACTCCCAGCGGTCAGCAGTGTCAGCATCGTTGCTCTCTGCTGCGAAAACAGGAGCAGGGATAGAAATATCTGTGTGCTTTTCAGCTCCGTTTGAGTTAAGGAACTCTCTTGTAAGGTCAACGATAGTGTTGCCGCACCAGTTCATTTTAAGTCTTGGCTCAGCAGTTACTCTTGCCACCATTGTTGCTTCAAGGTTTTCCTTTGCAGCCTCAGCCATGAACTTTTCAAGGTCGCTCTTTGCGATAACAACAGCCATTCTCTCCTGTGACTCAGAGATAGCAAGCTCAGTGCCGTCAAGACCGTCATACTTCTTTGTAACAGCGTCAAGGTTGATAGAAAGTCCGTCAGCAAGCTCGCCGATAGCAACGGAAACTCCGCCTGCGCCGAAGTCGTTGCAGCGCTTTATCATTGAAGTAACTTCAGGGTTTCTGAACAAACGCTGAAGCTTTCTTTCCTCAGGTGCGTTACCCTTCTGTACCTCAGCTCCGCAGTTTTCAAGTGAGTGGAGGTTGTGTGATTTTGAAGAGCCTGTTGCTCCGCCGCAGCCGTCACGTCCTGTTCTTCCGCCAAGGAGGATAACGATATCCTCAGGCTCAGGTCTTTCACGTCTTACGTTCTCAGCAGGAGCAGCACCGACTACAGCACCTATCTCCATTCTCTTCGCAACATAACCCGGGTGATATATCTCGTGAACGTGACCGGTAGCAAGACCTATCTGGTTGCCGTATGAAGAATAACCATTTGCCGCACCTACAACTATCTTTCTCTGTGGAAGCTTACCTGTGATAGTGTCCTCAACAGGAACCAGCGGATTGCCTGCGCCTGTTACTCTCATTGCCTGGTATACATATGAACGTCCTGACAGAGGGTCTCTGATAGCGCCACCAAGACAAGTTGCCGCACCGCCGAAAGGCTCGATCTCTGTAGGGTGGTTGTGTGTTTCGTTTTTGAACATGAGCAGCCAGTCCTCAGGATTGCCGTCAACGTCAACAGTTATCTTAACGGAGCAAGCGTTTATCTCCTCACTCTCGTCAAGGTCTTTGAGCAGACCAGCCTTTTTAAGCTGCTTTGCGCCGATACAAGCAAGATCCATAAGTGTAACAGGCTTGTCAGTTCTGCCTGCATAAAGGTCTTTTCTTGTGTTGATATAGTCTGCAAAGGTAGCAGCTATGTAGTCTGAGTCGATAGAAACGTTGTCGACGATAGTGGAGAATGTAGTATGACGGCAGTGGTCAGACCAATATGTGTCTATCATTCTTATCTCAGTGATAGTAGGGTTTCTTTTTTCAACGTTTTTGAAATAATCCTGACAGAACTTGATATCGTCAAAGTCCATTGCAAGACCCAAGTCTGTGAGCATGAATCTCAGGTCATCGTCTGTTGAATAGATAAAGCCCTCAACAGTCTTGACTGTGGTAGGGATAGTATACTTGATATCAAGTGTATCAAAGCAATCAAGGGAAGCTTCTCTTGACTCAACAGGGTTTATCATATAGTGCTTGATCTGGTCAAGCTCTGCTTCTGTGAGTTTGCCAGAAACGATATAAATTCTCGCTGACTTGATAGTAGGTCTTTTTCCTCCAGTGAGAAGTGAGATACACTGTGCGCAGGAATCAGCTCTCTGATCGAACTGACCTGGCAGATACTCAACTGCAAAAACAAACTCGTCAGCTTTTACAGCAGGCAGGTGATCGTAAGTAACATCAACAGCAGGCTCAGAGAAAACGACTGGTGCTGCAAGGTCGAAATCCTCTCTTGAAAGACCCTCTGCGTCATAGCGGTTTATAACTCTCAGACCTGTAAGGTTTTCAAGTCCCAGAGCTGACTTTATTCCGCTGATAAGTGAATTTGCTTCAACTGCAAATTCAGGCTTTTTTTCTACATAAATACGGTAAACAGACATGGCTACATCTCCTTATAATAGTTACTTCTATTATACTACATTTTTCGCATATTTGTCAATAAAATTCTTATTATTCGGCAGGGCATATAATTATGTGTGAATAAGCGTTGGCTCACTTGTTGATTTTTTTAGTTCATAAAAGCAGAAATACCGCACCATTACAGTGCGGTATCCCTAAAATATTAATCTGCAAACGGATTTTCTGTTGGATAAAGCATACCCTTTGGCTGATTGAAGCCTATGTCTGTTATGCCAAGATATGTCATAACACTGTGGAGTGCCTTTCCATAGTGACCAAAAGCAACAGCACCGTGGTGAGGATAGTTCTTCTGAACGAGAACATGGCGATAAAATCTGCCCATTTCGTTGATAGCGAAAATACCGATAGAGCCGAATGAACGTGTTGCCACAGGAAGAACTTCGCCCTCTGCAATATATCCTTTGAGCTGTGCGTCAGCCGTTGACTGGAAGCGGAAGAATGTTATATTTCCGTCAACGATATCGCCCTCGAGAGTACCTCTTGAAATATTAGGCTCGCTGTCTGGCTCAAGATTTCTCTTCATGATACGCTGGAACTTCATCTCAGGCTCTTTTACAAGGCATGAAGCTGTGTTTCCGCAGTGGAAGCCCATGAATGTATCCCTATGTGTGTAAGGGAACTTTCCTGCGATATCATCATTGTATATGTCCGCAGGAACAGTGTTGTTGATATCAAGGAGCGTAACAGGCTTCTGTGATACACAAACGCCTATGTATTCGCTGACAGCACCGTAGATATCTACTTCGCAGGCAACAGGAATGCCTATCTTTGTAAGTCTTGAATTAACATAGCAAGGAACGAAGCCAAACTGCGTCTGGAATGCAGGCCAGCACTTGTTTGCAAATACAACATATTTCCTTGAGCCTTTGTGAGCTTCTGCCCAGTCAAGAAGAGTAAGCTCATACTGCGCAAGTCTTGGAAGGATGCCTGCCATTTTATTGCCCTTGCCAAGCTCTGCTTCCATGTCAGCCACAACAGCAGATATTCTCTCATCGCCGGCATGGGCGTTGAATGACTCGAAAAGGTCAAGCTCTGAGTTTTCTTCTATCTCAATACCCATATTGTAGAGCTGTCTGATAGGTGCGTTGCAGGCAAGAAAGTCCTGTGGACGTGGTCCGAATGAGATTATCTTCAGATCCTTAAGACCGAGGATAGCCCTTGCAACTGGAACGAACTCGCTTATCATCTTTGCACACTCGTCAGGTGTACCAACAGGGTACTCAGGGATATAAGCCTTGATGTTTCTCAGTGCAAGGTTATAGCTTGCGTTGAGCATTCCGCAGTAAGCGTCGCCTCTGTTGTCGATAAGTGCATCACCGCATGGTTCTTCAGCAGCCGCAACGAACATAACAGGACCTCCAAACTTCTTTGCTAGAAGTGTTTCTGAGGACTCAGGTCCGAAGTTTCCAAGATATACAACAAGTGCGTTACAGCCTGCTGTGTTTACCTCGCCGAGAGCCTTGAGCATATCATTTTCGTTCTCCACAACTGTAGGACATTCGTAGATATCTCCGTGAGCCTTTTTGTACTCCTGACAGACCTTGATACGTCTTGATTCTGAAAGCGACATAGGGAAGCAATCTCTTGAAACTGCAACGATGCCAAGTTTTACTTCTGGTATATTTTTCATGTTTTAACCTCCAATTTTCATTTATTTATGACTTTATTCTAGCATACCTTTGTGCTGTTTTCAATAGCTTTTTGTGCAAATTTTAGTGAAATTTAGTTAGCTGCCCAGCATGAAAAAGTGCGTTAGCCCAAGCCACTCTCTCACCCAATATGTGAACAGGTATCGTGGCTCGGTGTAGGCTGAATAAGCGGTGACATTATCCACCCCCTGAGCCTTTGCTATAAGGCTTGCACGGTATTGATGAAAGCCGTCTGTGACGATAGTCATATCATGGCTCATGCCGAGTTCATCGAGTATCTTGAGAGAGTTTTGGATATTTTCGTAAGTTGAAGTGGACTTGTCCTCCATTATTATCCTGTCGCTGTCCATGCCTTTTTCAAGAAGGTAATTTTTCATTGCCAAGGCTTCGCTTATTTTCTCATCATCACCCTTGCCGCCTGAAACAATACAAAGCGTATCGGGATTGTCGTTCATAGCCGTAATTGCAGCGTCAAGTCGTCTGCGTAACATTCGTGAGGGACGTTCGCCTTTTACCTGACAGCCAAGCACAACTATAACATTGGCTTTTTCAGGACGGTTTTCCTGTGCTTTGTACATAAGTATGGAAAGAATACCCACATATATTATCCCAGCAAGTATCAATGTGCTTATAAAGATAAGCCCGAATTTACCTGCGCCATGTCCCCATATTTTTGATATAATACCGCAGAATTTTGTCCAGTTTGCTGTTATGAGCATTAGTATCACCGAAACGATGATGCCAAGCAGGTTGCCCGAACATATAACAGGAAATGGTACAAGAAACAGAAACAACAGCAAGGTTTCCAGTGCAAGCAATATTATTTTTACGCTCATTAGTTATCTCCTTGTCTTTTTTGTACTATTATAACACATAGCCTTTGCGATTACAAGTGCAAAAGAAAAAGCGCTCCGCAGCAGCAGAACGCTTTTATAAGGAATGATCTAAGTTGAGATCAGATCACCGAATTTTTCGAGAAAATCACGCTTGTCGTCATATTTAGCTACCAGCGATACAGTTTTCTTTGTGCCAAGACCGAAAATACCCATAAGTGATTTTGGATTGAGTATTTTTGTTCCTGACTGCACCACCAGATCGTATTTGCAGCTTAAAGCCGCTTCATGCAAAGTCTTGATGTCATTAAGATCGTTTATCCTGATATAAGCTTTGATCATGTTCGTGATTATGCCCTAAGGCATATCCTCCTTTCGCAATAATAACCTCTGAAAAAGTAAAAAGAACCGAAAATTTCTGAGATTTTCGTTTCTTTTTACATTAGCAACAGCAGTTCTATACTTATATGTCACATATCTTAATCCATATATAATTATATGCCTGTGTGAACAAATAGTAAACAGATATTGTGCAAAATATTATATACGAAGATATTAATATGAATTTTACTTATTTCATGTTAATTTGTTATATAAAATTTGGATAATTAATCATGTTAAAACGTTTTAGTTAATGTGGAACTTATATAAAAGCTATAACAAATCAGCTAAAAGTTTTCTTATTACGAAAATCTCAAACGTTTTATATGCGTTTTGAATGAAAATACAACAAAAGTAGAAAGTGTATATTCGTAAATATATTAAACTATATGATGATATTTTGCAAAAATGCGAAATCGTTTAAATTTTGCAACAAAAAAAGCACTGAGCTTTTAAAACTCAGTGCTTTCGTGATATCAAAGTTTAGTCAACAATAAATTCTTTGATCTCGTCAAGGAATTTAGTAGCGTCGTCTGTGTGTGCTACGAGCTGGATAGGATTTGAAAGGTCAAGGCTGAAAATACCCATAATTGACTTAGCGTCAACTGCATATCTTCCTGACGCAAGATCCACATCAAAGTCGTACATAGAAACTACACTTACAAACTTTTTAACCGCTGCAATGGAATCGAGCATGATTTTTACCTTTGTCATAAATATTCCTCCTTCAGAATGATCGGTATATCCGATCTTGATTCCCACATAAATTCTGTAGATCTTTTCTCTACAATTTATATTATAAACGATTTTTCTGATTTGTCAATGGATATTTGCAAAAAAAATTAAAATATGGTACAATAGTCAAGAGTGATAAAAATCAAAGTTTAGATTTATGCAATATGCACATATATTACCGTGATTTATTGTGCATTATAAACATTTGGCTACTGAAAGGAAATCAAATATGAAAGCCTTTTTCTATACATTCGGCTGCAAGGTAAACCAATATGAAACAGAAAATATAAAGGAAGCAATGCTGTCCGAGGGGTATGAGGTCACTGAGGATTATGCTGATGCAGAGGTTTGTGTTGTAAATACCTGCACTGTTACCGCTCAGTCGGACTCAAAATGCCGACAACTTATCCACAAGATAAAAAAAGCTAATCCTGAGTGTCTGATAGTTTTGGCAGGCTGTTTTCCGCAGGCTTTTGAAAAGGAAGCTTCTGCTCTTGACGAGTGCGGTATCATAGTTGGCACAGGTGCAAAAAAGGAGATACCTGCCCTTATAAAAAGGTATATCACAAGTGGCGAGCGTATTATCAGGATAGTTCCTCGTGAGAGGGGAGAGGCTTTTGAGAAAATGACAAACTCAGGTGCTGACCAAAAAACTCGTGCGTATATCAAAATTCAAGACGGCTGTGATCAGTATTGCACCTACTGTATTATCCCCACTGCTAGAGGACACATCTGTTCAAAACCTTTGGAGGATATCGCTCCCGAAGTTCAGCAGCTCGTTGACTCAGGTCACAAGGAGATAATCCTCACGGGCATAAATCTTTGCTGTTACGGCAGAGACTTCAAAAACGGCACGCGGCTCATTGACGCTGTTGAAGCCGCCTGCGGCTGTGATGGCGATTACAGAGTGCGTATCGGCTCTGTTGAGCCTGAGCTTATTTCCGATGAAGATATCCTGCGAATGTCAAAGCTTGAAAAACTCTGTCCGCATTTTCATCTTTCCCTGCAAAGCGGCTGTGACGAAACTTTGAAGCGCATGAACCGCCATTATGATACGGCGGAGTATGCCGAGCTTTGCGAGAAGCTTCGCAGGTATTTTCCAAACTGCGCTATAACCACCGACATAATGGTGGGCTTTCCACAGGAAACTGACGAGGAATTTGAAAAGTCGCTGGCATTTGCAAAGAAGATATCTTTTGCAGAAACGCATATTTTCCCGTATTCACGCAGACCTACCACTGTTGCCGACAAAATGAAAGGTCAGCTCGACCGCAAGACCAAGCACAGTCGTGCGGCTCAAATGGCAGATGTATGCAACGAAACAAAGGCTTTGTATCTCAAAAGTCTTGTGGGCACAGTGCAGGAGGTTTTGTTTGAAAAGGAAACAAGCTCTCAGTGGCACCAAGGTCATGCGCCAAATTATGTGACAGTGAAAATACCGAGGACGAGCGAAGAAGTTTCTTTAAGGCGACAGCTTTTAAAGATAGAGATAACCTCGTCAGATGGCGAGTTTTGTTACGGAAAACTTATATGAGTACAAAAAAGAGGACCGCAAATGCGATCCTCTTTTGTTATATCAGATTTTTCTGTGCTCAGCCAAGCTTTGCAAGGATTATCTCCTTCATCTTTCCTGGGTTAGCCTTGCCCTTTGATGCTTTCATGCACTGACCTACCAGATAGCCCAGAGCATTTGTCTTTCCGCCCTTGTAGTCATTTACAGACTTTTCATTTGCGGCAAGAACTTCGTCAGCGATCTTTTCAAGTGCGCTGTCATCAGAGACCTGTGCAAGACCCTGCTCCTCGATAATGTCGCTTACCTTTTTGTCCTCCTCGAGAAGAACTGCGAAAACTTTCTTTCCTCCTGCGTTGGAAATGGTCTTTGCTTCGATAGCAGCGACGAGGTCAGTAAGATTGTCAGCAGTGAGCTTTGTATCTTCGAGAGTCTTGCCTGTTGCATTCATGTACTTAACAAGGTCGCCAAGTATCCATGTTGTATAGCACTTTGCAGGGAACTTGTCCTTTGCCATGCAATCGTCAAAAAGCTTTGCAAGGGAAACAGACTCTGCTATAAACGTTGCGTCCTTTATGTTCAGACCGAACTTCTTTACATATCTGAGTATCTTTACGTTTGGAAGCTCTGGGATACTCTTTTTAAGCTCGTCAACACGCTCCTGCTCAACAACGATAGTGAGCAGGTCAGGCTCAGGGAAGTAACGATAATCCTGTGCGTCCTCTTTTGAACGCATTGGAATGCTCATTCCCTTTTCGTCGTCCCAACGGCGAGTTTCCTGCTCGACCTTTCCGCCTGCTTCAAGAACAGCTATCTGTCTTTCTACCTCGTAGTCGATACCTCTTACAGCGGCAGAGAAGCTGTTTACGTTCTTCATCTCAGAACGTGTGCCGAATGGCTCGACAGGCTTGTGAACAGATACGTTTACGTCACATCTGATAGAACCTTCCTGCATCTTACAGTCGCATATGCCAAGATACTGGAGGATAGATTTCAGTGTTTCAAGATAAACCTTTGCTTCCTGTGAGGAACGCATATCAGGCTCAGAAACTATCTCGATAAGCGGAACACCGCAGCGGTTAAGGTCAACAAGTGATACACCATGGAACTTGTCAGAGTGGAGAAGCTTACCTGCGTCCTCCTCGATGTGTATTCTTGTGATACCTATTCTTCTTTCCTCGCCGTCAACAAGGATATCAACATAGCCCTTGCCGCAGAGAGGAACTTCTGCCTGTGATATCTGATAAGCCTTTGGCAAGTCAGGGTAGAAATAGTTCTTTCTGTCCTGCTTGCAGACACGGTTTATCTCGCAGTTGAGTGCGTGACCCATTCTTATTGCATAATCAACTACCTTTTCGTTAAGAGTAGGCAGTGTGCCAGGCATACCCATGCAGATAGGGCAAACCTGTGAATTGACTTCAAGACCGAACTGGTTCTTGCAGTCGCAGTATATTTTAGACTCGGTATTAAGCTCAGCATGAGTTTCAAGACCGATTACAACTTCGTAGCCTTTTACCATTTTTGTGACCCCTTTCCTTAAAGCTCAGGCATTTTGAATCCGCCAACAAGCTGCTCATAAGCATAAGCTGTGTTAAGCAGACGCTGCTCTGTAAACTTTCCGCCGATAAGCTGCATACCAACAGGCAGACCCTTGTCGTCATATGCACAAGGAATGCTTATTGCAGGCAGACCTGCAATGTTCACTGTAACAGTGCAGACATCGTTTGCGTACATTTTAAGGGGATCGTCAGTGTTTTCACCGATCTTGAAAGCTGTTGACGGAACTGTAGGAGTAGCGATAACATCAACGTCAGCGAACTGAGATGCGAACTCCTGCATTATTCTCTTCTGAACGAGCTTTGCTTTCTTATAGTAAGCGTCATAGAAACCTGATGAAAGCACGAATGTGCCGAGCATTATTCTTCTCTTTACTTCGTCGCCGAAGCCCTCTGAACGTGTTCTCTCGTACATATCAACAAGTCCGTCATATTCTTCAGCTCTGAAGCCGTATCTTACACCGTCAAATCTTGCAAGGTTTGAAGAAGCTTCTGCAGAAGAAATGATGTAGTATGATGAAAGTGCATAATCTGTAGACGGCAGAGAAATCTCCTTTACAGTTGCGCCCTGCTTTTCAAGCTCTTTCACAGCGTTCATTACAGACTGCTTAACGAATGGGTCGATACCCTCGCCGAAATACTCTTTTGGTATACCTATCCTCAGACCCTTTACGTCAGCTTTAAGGTCAGCCGCGAAATCAGGATACTCTCTATAGGAAGAAGTGGCGTCATACTTGTCATGACCAACGATAGCGGACTGTACCATAGCAACGTCCTTTACGCACTTGCCAAGAGGTCCGATCTGATCCAGTGAGGAAGCAAAAGCAACAAGCCCGTATCTTGAAACGCTGCCGTATGTAGGCTTCAGACCTACAACGCCGCAGTATGAAGCTGGCTGTCTGATAGATCCGCCAGTGTCAGAGCCAAGAGTAACGATAGCCTCTCTTGCTGCAACAGCGGCAGCAGATCCGCCTGATGAACCGCCAGGTATCCTCTCTGTATCAAATGGGTTTTTAGTAGGCTTAAAATGTGAGTTCTCGGTTGATGAACCCATAGCGAACTCGTCCATGTTGAGCTTGCCTGTTACAACGATATCGTCAAGCTTGTTCATTACAGTTGCATTGAAAGGCGGAACATAGTTTCCAAGCATTTTTGATGCACAAGTTGTTCTCAGACCCTTTGTTGAGATATTGTCCTTGATACCAACAGGTATACCAGCCAAAGGTGAAAGCTCCTCGCCCTTTGCAAGCTTTTCATCTATCTCAGCGGCTTTTTTCATAGCGTTTTCTTCGTCAAGTGTCAGATAAGCGTCTACCTTGCCCTCAACTGCTTTTATTCTGTCAAAAACAGACTTTGTAAGCTCTGCGGAGCTTATTTCCTTGTTCTTTATCATTTCTGACAAGTCGCAGGCATTTCTCTCAAAAAGTTCCAATTATAACACTCCTTACTCTACTGTTTTAGGCACGACAAGACAGCCTGCCTTTACCTGAGGAGCGTTCTGCATAAGCTCCTGTCTTGTGAATTTATCCTGAACAGCCACGTCTTTTCTGAGTATCATCGGGTTGTCAGGGTCAAGGGTCATTTCGTCCTGAATGTCGGGGAGCTTTTCAACCATTCCCACGATGTTTTCCATTTCTGACTCAAACTTATCAAGCTGATCGTCTTCGATGCGAAGTCTTGCCAGCTTGGCAATGTGTTTAATGTCAATGTTCATTTTACATTCCTCCTGTTTTATTTATATAAAAAGATATTATCTTATTTTATCATATCCTTGAACTGTTCTTCGGTGATTATCTTGATACCGAGCTGCTGAGCTTTATCAAGCTTGCTTCCTGCTTCCTCACCTGCAAGAACATAGTCCGTTTTTTTGGATACCGAGCCGCTTGCCTTGCCGCCGTATTTCTCAATAAGTGCTTTTGCTTCGCTTCTTTTCAGTGTCGGCAAAGTGCCTGTGAGAACAAAAGTCTTTCCTGCAAAGCGGTCGTCTATCTGTATCTTCTCATACTTTGTGTTTATCCCACATTCTTTGAGCCTTTGGATAAGCTCTATCATATGCTCTTCATGGAAAGCGTTGTAAACGCTTTGCGCCATTACGCCGCCAAAGCCGTCTATCTCGGATATCTGCTCAGCGGAAGCGTTCATGATGTTGTCAAGGTCGCCGAACTTGTCGCACAGAAGCTTCGCAGAAGCCTGTCCGATATTTCTTATGCCCAGGCCAAACACCAATCTGTCCAAAGAATTGGACTTTGACTTTTCTATAGCACTAAGCAGATTGTTCACTGATTTTTCCTTGAAGTTGTCAAGCTGTAAAAGCTTGTTTTCGCTCAGAGTGTAAAGGTCAGCCACAGAGGTGATAAGCTTGTTGTCAAGAAGGGTGTGAACTATCTGCGGACCAAGACCGTCAATGTTCATTGCGCCCTTTGAAGCAAAGTGAACGATGCTTCTGAATATCTGCGCAGGACATTCAACGTTCGGACACCTTACCGCCGCTTCTTCCTCGGACTTCACAAGCTTTGTTCCGCATACAGGACAGCACTCAGGAAGCGTGAAAACTCCGTCGCCATGCTTTTCCACAGAACCCAGCACCTCAGGGATTATATCTCCTGCCTTGCGCACCTTGATGATATCCCCCACGGAAATGTTTTTCTCTCTTATAAAATCCTGATTGTGGAGGGTCGCCCTTGAAACGCTCGTGCCTGCAAGAAAAACAGGCTCAAACACGGCCACAGGTGTTATCGCACCAGTTCTGCCCACGTTAAGCTCTATATCAAGCAGCTTTGAGGTCTTTTCCTCAGGCGGAAACTTGTAAGCCACAGCCCACTTTGGCACTTTTGCAGTTGCACCAAGTATCTCACGCTGTCTGAAATCGTCAACCTTTATAACAACGCCGTCAATATCGAACGGCAGGTCAAAACGCTTTTCTCCGATAGCCTTTATGCAGCCTATGACCTCATCAGCGGTAGACACACGCTTGTAATCAGGGATAGTCTTGAATCCCAGTGTTTTCAGATAGTCAAGAGACTCCTTGTGGGAAGTAAGCTCCTTGCCCTCTATCTGCTGAACATTGAACACAAAGATGTCAAGCTTTCTTTTTGCCGCTATCTTAGGGTCTTTCTGTCTAAGAGAACCTGCGGCGGCGTTTCTAGGGTTTTTGAAAGGCTGCTCGTCATTATCCTCCTGCTCTTTAACAAGCTTCAGAAAAACATTTCTCGGCATATATGTTTCACCTCTGACTTCTATCAAAGGCAGTTCCTCATTTATTTTTATAGGAATGGACTTTACAGTTTTCAGATTAGAAGTAACGTCCTCGCCCACAAAGCCGTCACCACGGGTAGAGCCTATGGCAAGCTCACCGTTGTGATATTCAAGGGATACCGAAAGTCCGTCTATTTTCGGCTCAACAACGAATTGCGGTTTATCCACAGCCTGCTGAACTGTTTCAATAAAGCTTCTCACCTGTTCAAAAGAAAAAACGTCCTGCAAAGAACCCATTTGTACACGATGTGTGACTTTCTCAAATATTGATATCGCCTTGCCGCCTACACGCTGAGTAGGGGAGTCGCTTCTGATAAACTGCGGAAACTGCTCCTCAAGACTCTTTAGTTCCTGCTGGAGCATATCGTATTCATAGTCTGTGATCTCGTTCCTGTCCTCAACATAGTAAAGCTGAGAGTGATAATTCAAAAGCTTCACAAGCTCGTCTATACGTTTTTTAGCGTCCTGTTCGTTCAAAATAACACAACTCCATTTCTGCCAACTTTTTACGGCATATCATACGCAGGGCAATACCACATAAGGATTGTACGCAATCTGCAAGCAGATTGCGTGCAAAGCCGTTAGGCGTGCCTTATGCGGTATTGCCCTTTATATTATACCATAATTGCTGGTGAAATACAAGCCTTTTTTCTATAAACTGCGAAAAAATCAGCCTTTTCCCTTGTCTAAGTACATATCAGGTATCTCTCCTACGATAACAGTTTCGCTTACGGGATAGTCATAGCTCACCACGATATCCGTAGAGTGTGCAGGAAGAATGGCTGTCATTTCTATGGTCACAGTGAGATAAAGGCTGTATTTTGTCTGATTTATCCCGGCTTCCGTTAAATCGCTTTTAAGTTCGGTCTTTGACGCACCTATCTGATGAAGCCGCAGTGGTATGTCAAAACCTCTGCCTGTGAGGATATTTATTCCCGAAAGTGTGCCGATGGGTACGCTGAGTTTTGTACCCTCAAGCTGTGAAAGACTTTCGTTCACAGCCCTTGAAACACTGCTTTGAAGCCTGTTCACAGCGTTCGTATCGCTGTTTATGGAGGTTATCCTGCCGTCAGTTTCAGATATCTTTATATAACTGCTCTGGGGCAGTTTTTCAAGCTCTCTGCTTATGGCCGCATTTATCACGTCAAGTGCCGCCTGCTTGCTTTCAAACTCGCTTATTTCGCTGATGTGCCTTGAAAGCTGTGCAAAAAACACCGTGGTGAGCAGTGCAAGACTAATAACGACAGCAAGAATTATGTATGAAATTCTGTTCTTGAAAGAACGCTTGTGGACGCTCAAAAAAATCACCGCCTTTGGCTTATTATATACCAAAATGCGGTGATATGTGATTATTTTACTTTAATTCAACGATAGTTACGCCGTCCTCGCCCTCGCCGTAAACGCCTTTTCTGAATGATTTTACAGACGGGTGGTGTTTAAGCGCACGCCTTATGGCGTCACGGAGAATACCAGTGCCTCTGCCGTGGATTATGGTGAGCATCGTCACTCCTGACATGATAGCGTCAGAAATAAACTGCTCCATTTCATGAACGCCCTCGTCAGCGGCATAGCCCCTGATATCAAGCTCGGTGGATACCTTTCTTGTCATGCGGCTTTCGATGCCGTTTTTAGATACTCCGCCTTTTTTCACAGGCTTTTTGGACTGTTTCTGCGGCTGTTGTTTTTCAATAAGCTGAAGCTTCTTTACATCTATCTTGGTTTTCATTATGCCTGCCTGAATGAAGCACATTCCGCTGTTGTCAGGGGGCGTTATAATGATACCCTTTCTGTTTGTGTCAACGATAAGCACGTTGTCGCCCTTTTTCAGCGGTCTTGGCAGCACATATCCCTCGTTCCTGCTTTCAGAAACAGGGTTAGCCTCGCTGTAAAGCTTGTTCATTGTGGACTTCTGCTTGTGCCTTGCGTCAATGGCTTTCTGAGTGAAGTTTGGATTTTCTTTTTCTTTTCTCAGCTTGTCAAGCTCGTCAACAAGCGCCTGCGACTCACGCTGAACACGATTTACGATCTGCTGAGCCTCACGTCTTGCCTTTTCAAGCTCGGCTTCTTTCTGATCGTAGAATTTTTCTTTCTGCTCTGCAAGTTCTTTTCTGAGAGCCTCGCTTTCCGCACGGTATTTCTCCGCAAGCCTGTTGTTTTCTTCAAGTTGCATTCTTGTGCGTTCAAGATTGTCTATGATAGTTTCAAACTTTCTGTTATCCTCAGAAATAAGCGACTCAGCGTACTTGATTATATCCTTGTCGATACCAAGACTTTCAGAGATAGCAAAAGCGTTGGACTTACCGGGTGAGCCTATGATAAGCCTGTATGTCGGGTGCAAAGTCTGTACGTCAAACTCGCATGAAGCGTTCTCAACGTCAGGAGTGTCGATAGCGTACATTTTAAGCTCCTGATAGTGAGTAGTTGTAACTAGCGTCGCACCAAATATCCTTATGCGTTCGATTATAGCCACCGCCAGTGCAGCACCCTCCACGGGGTCAGTGCCTGAGCCAAGCTCGTCAAGGAGCACAAGACTTTCGCTGTCAGCCTCGTCAAGTATGGTCTTTACTCTGCTTATGTGAGAAGAGAATGTAGACAGATTGTTTTCTATAGACTGCTGGTCGCCGATATCAACAAGCACGTTTTTATATACTGATATCCTGCTTCCGTCTGACGCAGGAATGAGCAGACCGCACATTGTCATAAGCGTGAGCAGACCCACAGTTTTAAGCACAACTGTCTTACCGCCCGTGTTAGGACCTGTTATTATCAGGGAGTGATAGTCAGTGCCAATAGAAAAGTTTATAGGCACGACCTTTTTGGGGTCGATAAGAGGGTGACGTGCCTTGTTCAGCACAATAACACCGTCATTGGATATCTCAGGGAGCATTGCTCTCATTTTTGCACCGAGGTTTGCCTTTGCAAAATAAAGGTTAAGCTCTGTTACCGCATTGTAGTTTGAAATGAGCTGGTCTTTCATTTCGGCACATTCCATAGAAAATTCAGCGATTATCCTGTGTATCTCGTCCTGCTCCTGACCCTGCAAAATGCGGATATCGTTGTTGGCTTCCACAACTGACATAGGCTCGATAAAAAGCGTTGAGCCTGTTGCGGAAGTGTCATGAACAAGACCGCTGACATTGCCCTTGAACTCAGTCTTTACCGGAAGAACGAAACGTCCGTCACGCATTGTGACGATGCTCTCCTGCAAATATTTCTGAGTGCTCTGGGATTTTATCATCTTGTCAAGGGTCTCTCTTATCTTCAGCCCTGAACGTGTTATCTTCTGTCTTATGCTTCTCAGCTCCGCACTTGCGTCGTCAGAAAGTTTTGTGTCATCTATGATAGCCGTTTCAAGCCGCTGCTGCAGATACTTGTTTGGATAGAGCATTTCAAAGAGATATGAAAGGGAAGTGTCCTTGTTCTCACACTGCTCATACCAGTGGTGAAGCTCATAGGTCTGCGCAAGCAAGCGTCTTATCTGGATAAGCTCTCCAAGAGAAAGCACACCGCCTGCTTCGGCTCTTTTGATGTAAGTTGATACGTCGTTTATGTTGTAGAAATTCGGCGTGCCGTATCTCACGCTGAGTTCAAGGGCTTCGGCGGTCTTGCCTGTTTCTTTCTTGACCGTGTAAAGATCAGAACAAGGCTTTATCCCCAAAGCCATTTTTTTTGTTTTTTCGTTGGAGCATTCTTTTGAAAGCATTTCAAGAATTTTGTTCAGCTCCAGCGAATCGTAAAATCTTTCGTCCATTATATATACCTCAAAATATGACAATAGGCAAAGCTACGCAATGCCTACAAAAGTCTGTAAAAATCAAGCGACGGAAACTTGCCTTTCAGATTATATCTAACAAACCGCTCTGTAAAAGCGGTCAGCTTTTTCTGGTATCTTTCGCTTATCTTGAAAGCAAAAAGCCGCTCATATTCCGTCAGTGCAATAAATCGGACTATGTATAGCATAGTCCTGTCTAATTCAATATCGTAAATGCTGTCAGGATTGTAACAGCACTTGTCACACTCCAAGACACCTGTTGACAGATTGAAGTGCATAATGTCAGCTTCATACGCCATGCAAACTGAACAGCCAAGAAGCGCAGGCCTTAATCCTGCTTCGCACAGCAGACGAAACTCAAATATAGATTTGAGAAGTTCGTTATCCCTGTCGCCTTTATCGAGAAAATAAAGTGTGTTCAGCGTCAGCCGCATTATCTCGTCACAGCCGCTTTCCTCTGTTCGTATATACATGAGAAGCTCAGAAAAGTAAGAGGCAAGAGCCGTTTTTTTAGGGTCGAGCCTGATATTGTAAAAAAGCTTCTCTGATTCACTGCTGTTGAGAAAAAACATTGATTGGTCTTTAGCGTTCTTCTTTTCCTCAACGCACAGCTTAGAGTATGCAAAAAGCTGCGTTGATGACGCATTTTTCGTGCTTTTCCTGCCGCCACGAACAAATATATCTATGACTCCACGCTCTGCTGTGAGGACAGTGATGGATTTGCTTGTTTCGCCCCTGTCATTTTCTCTCAGTATCAGTCCCATAAAGGTCAGCATTGTCAGTATCCTCTTTTCTGTGTGCGGCATATGTGAGATAATCCTCTATCCTGCCGCTTTCAAAGAACTTGTCCCATAAAGTCATGATATTCACCGCCTTACTGATATTATCAGCTTTTTTGGCGGTCATTATAAGCGGAAAAATATGTTGCCTTTATTCCAAACCGAAATTCTTTATCATGCCCTCACGGTTTCTCCAGCCCTCTTTTACCTTAACCCAGCACTGAAGATTTACTTTTATCTGGAAGAAATCTTCAAGGTCAGCTCTTGCTTCCTGACCTATCTTTCTAAGCATAGAGCCGCCTTTTCCAATAAGGATACCCTTGTGTGACTCTCTCTCACAGTAAATAGTAGCGGTAACGTCAAGTATAGCTTCACCGTTTCTATTTTCACGCTCATTAAGATGTTCGATAGTCACAGCTATGCCGTGAGGAACTTCGTCATTAAGGTTATTGAGTGCCTTTTCTCTTATTATCTCAGCCATTATGACCTTTTCAGGCTGGTCTGTGAATTTATCATCAGGGAAGTAGTGCGGACCCTCCACAGCATTCTTTTCAAGATCTTCCATAATAATATCAAGGCCGTCCTTTTCAAGAACGCTCACCGGTACGATATCTATAAAATCAAAAAGCTTTGAATACTCTGCTATAACTGCGATAAGATCCTCTTTGTTTTCAAGAAGATCTATCTTGTTGAGCACAAGTATCACCTTAGTCTTGCCTGTCTTGAAGCCCTTTACAAGCTCACGCTCGTTTTCGGATATTTTCTTTGTGCAGTCAGCCATAAGGATAATAAGGTCAACCCCTGCAACAGACTCGTTCACAGCGTTGAGCATATGCTCGGAAAGCTTGTTTTTAGCCTTGTGCATACCAGGTGTGTCCATGAAAACGAACTGCGTTTCTCCCTTTGTGAGAACACCTGTTATCTTTGTTCTTGTTGTCTGCGGCTTGTCGCTCACTGCGGCTATCTTTTCGCCCACGAGTGCGTTTAGCAATGAGGATTTGCCTGCGTTCGCACGTCCAACAATGGTGACGAACGCATTTTTTGAATTTGCATTTTTCTTGTTCATATATTTTTTTCCTTATCTTTTTTTATCTTTGTCAGCAGGCGTTTTGAACACCCATACGAGCCACAGTATCACACCTGCGGCTAAAGCTATCCCTAGCCATATGTTTCTTGCAAAATAAGAGGCTATAGCCATAAAAGCATAATAGTCCCAGAATATCCTTATTCCCACAGCCACAGAAGCTACCGCCGCAATGAGTACAGCCCCTGCCGCACAGTCTTTAGCCTTTTTAGCAAGAGGGTTTTTATCTTTACACGCCATATCCACAGCGGCTTCAACAGCCGTGTTCACAAGCTCTAGTGAAATAACAAGCCCTATGCAGATATAAACTGCGGCAGTTTCGGCTGCGCTAAGCCCATAAAATCGCATTAGCAGTATCACAAGCACTGCAGCGCCAATGTGAAAACGCATATTGCGTTCTGTTTTTATACAGCTCACAACGCCCTCAAAGGCATAAACAAAGCCCTTGAAGAAACGTCCTATCCCTGTTTTACCTGTGTTCATGCTCGCCTAAGAAAGTGGCGTCACGGGATATGCCCAGATTGCCAAGTATAGCTTCTTCCTTTTCACGCATTATCCTCTCCTGAAGATTGCTTTCTTCATGGTCATAGCCAAGGAGATGAAGCATTGAATGTACTGTCAGAAAGCCTATCTCTCTTTCAAGAGAGTGTCCATATATCTCAGCCTGACGGTAAGCAGTTTCAAGGCTTATGACTATATCTCCCAGCAGGTAAGCGCCTGTTTCGTGGTTCATGTCAAAATCACCGTCCTCGCCAAGAGGAAAGCTCAGCACGTCTGTTGAGCGGTCTATGTTTCTATGTTCCTTGTTAAGCTCATGTATCTGCTCGTCATTCACAAAAGATACAGAAACTTCAAAATCATCATTGTGGCCCTCATATTCCAACACAGCATGGCAACAGCGTCTTACAAGAAGCCTTATGCCAACTGGTATCTTTACCTCTGTCTGGTTGTTGGTTATCATTACTTTTACCTTGCCCATTACTTTTTCACATTCCTTTTTTGTTATATTTTTCATAAGCAAGGATTATGTCCTGCACAAGCTTGTGACGGACAACGTCCTTGTCGGTAAATCTGTTTATCGATATATCGTCAATGCCTTTGAGTACGTTCATTGCCTGAATAAGTCCTGACTTTCTCTGGTCAGGCAGGTCTATCTGCGTTATATCGCCTGTTATGACTATCTTTGAGTTGAATCCAAGACGTGTGAGGAACATCTTCATCTGCTCGTGAGTGGTGTTCTGCGCTTCATCAAGGATAATGAAAGAATCGTCAAGAGTACGTCCTCTCATGTATGCCAGCGGAGCGACTTCGATACAGCCACGCTCCTGCTGTTTAGCGAAAGTGTCAGGACCGAGCATTTCAAAAAGTGCGTCATAAAGCGGTCTGAGATATGGGTCTACCTTACATTGCAGGTCGCCCGGAAGAAAGCCCAGCTTTTCTCCTGCTTCAACCGCAGGACGTGTGAGGATTATCTTCTCCACCTCGTGCGCCTTGAAAGCCTTTACCGCCATTGCCACCGCAAGATAAGTCTTGCCCGTTCCCGCAGGACCAACGCCCATGACGATAGTCTTTTTCCTTATTGCTTCAACATATCTTTTCTGACCGAGAGTTTTCGGCTTGACGAGCTTTCCGCTCACCGTTACGCACACGCCGTCATCAGACATATGCTTTATCTCATACTGCTTGCCCTCACGCACAAGTGTGAAAACATATCTTATAGTCTGCTCAGTGATAGCCTCGCCCTTGTTGATAAGAGCAATAAGGCTATTTATAGCTTCCGAGGCGTTAAATACGTTCTCCTCATCGCCTGTTATCTTGATATCGTCACCTCTGCCGAGAATCACAACATTATACTCTTTTTGGATAAGGTTAACATTCTCGTCATAATTGCCGAAAAGGCTGAGTACAGTTTCCATTCTGTCCACGCTGATAAGTTTTTCCGCCATTAGCACAACTTCCTCTTTTTTTGTTCTGATATACCTATTATACAAAGCTATTATATCACATTTTTCCTCTGATTGCAACAATCTCATTAAGATTTAACACTTTTTTTATGCACCTTTTCACACTTTTTGATCATTTCTTAATAAAAAATTCCACCTCTCTGCAAAGCTCGCCGTATAGGGTGTATGTTACAGTAGCGGTTACTCCGTTTTCCGTCACATTATCCTCCACTTGCCGGTCTTTAATCTCATAGTCTGAGAGAAAATTTTCCTCATATAAATACGCCTTTTCATGAACGGCGTCAAGTGCCTGCTGTTCTGTCAGGGTGTCTTGTGAAAATTTATATTCTTCAAGTTCGCAGGTGGTTATGCCAAAAGGCATTTCAAGCCCGAAAAGCGACAGAGGAGAATATCTCTGCTCATTTTTCCAGTAACCCTCAGGTTTTGAGAAAAAAAGAGGGATATCGGCGTCAAACACAGTGAAAAAACGCTTTGTATCTTTCTTGCCTGACGTCTTTTCCGCCTTGTCCTCAAAGGGCTGTGTGAATGTGACAGTGCGCTCAAAAGTGCCTATTATCTTACCCTTTGAGCGTGCATAGCTTGTCTTTGTTTCAACGTTTTCCTTGCCGTCTATCCAGCTTGATTTTGATGTGATGATCTCACCGCCTACAACGATATCGCCCTTTGTCACACCGCTTCCCACAGGTATCTTTAGCTGTCCGTCATAAACCTCGACTTTTTCGATAACTCCGTTTTCGCAGGCAACAAGATTTGAGGGATAGCGGTTTGACTCACGCTTTGTGTCCCCCTCAGTTTCGATAACGTCGATTATCAGCGTGTCACCCTTGCGTGTTATGCCTGCCCATGATATGCCCTCCACTTTTTGCTTTAACGCACGTTCTGTGACTATAAGGTCAATGCTTGGGATATAAGTGCCGGTTTCAACGCCCTCCTCTTTAAGCACCGACATAACGCCTTTTCTGATATTTTCATCATCACTGAGTATGTCAAACCTCACCACCACGTTTGATAGATAGAAGCACGAAAGCATGACAGCCGCAGTGCCTATGACAAGTCCTCCTCTTCCGAAAAAACGTTTTGCAAGAACAAAGCTTCCGTGACGTTTTGTGGCGGTGTATTCAAGCCCAAGTTCATTGCATAGTCTTTCAAGTGCCTTACAGTGTTCCGCAGGCATACGCAAAGTGAGCTTTCCGTTCTTTTCACACATTTTGCTAACGGGAAGCTTTTTTGACATTATCCTGCGGAAAAACTTGGTGAAGCTGTCACCTGTGATAACATAATCTATATAACCGAAAATCATTATCCTCTCTCCCTGATACTTCTTGACACAAGCTTGACCGACTCTATTTTTCCTCTTATCTCCACGCTGTCAGAGCAGAAATTTGACATTGTTAGTCCGCTGCCCCATATCTCTATCTCAAAAGAGCCTGTCAGCACCTTTGCCATTATCTCACTGCATTCCACTATCTGCTTGCAGTTTTCGATAACGGCGGCTCTGTCGTCAGTTATGCTTATGTATGAGCTTAGTGCGGTCAATTCTTTTGTCATGCCGAAAAAGCTTAAAAATGGTATCTTCTTCATTTTTGCGTCCTCCGTTCATTGTCTTATGCTTAATTATATTATTAGACAGACTGACATATACTTAAAAAGTAAAAGTAGGGAGGTAATAAAAATGTTGAAAAGACTTGCAAAGGAGCTTTGCGTATACATACTTGCGGGGGTGGTCATATGGTTCTGCATTATCACCATATCAGGGGGCGAGAGCGTAAAGCTTGGTATCTCCGAAGCAGTTGACCGCTGTATGAATATCATAATCCCGTCGCTGTTTGTTTTTATGGCGCTGTCGCAGATACTTGTTTCAAGTGGGCTTTACTACTGCGTTTCAATGCCTTTTTATCCTATATCGAGATTTATAATGGGCATACCGCCTCAGCTTTTCTTTGTATTTCTTCTTGGCAATACCGCAGGCTATCCTGTGGGAGTAAAGCTTCTTTCGGATCTGTGTCAGAGAAAGATAATATCCCAGCGTACTGCAAAGATAATGTCCTGCTTTTGCTGCTGTGGAGGGCCTGCTTTTTATTCTGGTACAGTGGGTCTTGCAGTGTTTGGTTGTACAGGAGCAGGCATTGCAGTGTTCGTATCCATACTAGCGGCAAATTTTCTCACTGCACTTGTTCTCGGCAGAGCTATAAATGAGGATAAGAAAACATCAAAGCCGACTTTCAGACTTGACGGCAGAATGTTCACCGACAGCGTTATCTCGGCAGGAAAGTCGCTTTTTGTTATCTGCGTTATGATAGTCTTTTTCGGAGCGTTTATGTCCTCTCTTGAATACTGCGGAGCGTTCAGCTTTTTGAAAAATGCGTTTTCACTGTCGGAAAACGAACTTGTGCTTGTTAAAAGCTGTCTTGAAATAACCTCTCTCACTGAGCTTTCGGGAAGTCCATTTTATCTTCTGCCATTTATAGCCGCTGTCTGCTCCTTCGGAGGTCTGTGTGTGATTATACAGATAGCCGCACTTGGCGTGGATTTCTCCCTTGTGCCGTTTTTTATCTCACGTTTGGCATCAGCGTTTTTGTCAGCCGTTATATGCCGTTTTATCTATCCATTCTTTATCCCCGACACAGTTTTGACTTCTGTTACAAATAATGTTAAATTCGTCAAAGTGAACAATTTTGTTCCCTCGTTTTGCTTGATTATGATGATTTTATTACTAACTTTGAAGAAAAGACTAGCATTTTCTAAAACAGTATGATATAATTAATAACAAATGAAAAAAGATTAACTTATCTTAAAGGAGTTGTATAAATCATGGCAAAGAAGAGCTATTTTGGTAACAGAATTTCACCGTCATGTTCTTACTGCCTTTTCGGCAACAGATCAAGAGAAGGAAATAAGGTCCTTTGTGAGAAGCAGGGTCTGGTAGACGCTGATTATAGCTGTAAGAAGTGGGTCTATGATCCTATCAAGCGTGTTCCAAAGAAACAGCTTAACATTCCTAATCAGGAAGACGATGTTATCTGATACATAAAATATGCCGTACATTTTTTGGTGTACGGCTTTTATATTGCAAAAAGATCCGCAGAGCGTTTTGTTTCGCCCTGCGGATCTTTCTATCTTATATCATTATATCTTTTTTATCTTCGTGTAATTTGCCATTATCTTCTTTGTGCCACGATTATCGAATGCTATCTCAACAAGAGTATCGTTAGCCATAGGTTTTGAGCTTAAAACAGTGCCTTCACCGAATATCTTGTGCAAAACTCTGTCGCCTGGTGCGAAAGTTTCAGTATTAACAGAAAAATTGCTCTTATCAGCCTTTCGCTGAGCCAATTGCTGTTGCAGACTCATGCTGTGAGGCTTTTCATAGCCGTTGAGATAAGGTGAAGCCTTTGTTTCCTCGGCTTGCTTTTCTATGCAATCGGCAGGAAGCTCTTTTATAAAGCGTGATATCCTGTTTCTGTCAGTGCGACCGTAAAGCATACGTTCCTCTGCGTGGGTAAGATAAAGCTTTTCCTTTGCTCGTGTCACCGCAACATAGGCAAGTCTGCGTTCCTCTTCCGTGTCAGCTTCTGATTCAAGACTTCTTGATGACGGGAAGATGTTGTCCTCCATGCCTACCACGAAAACTATAGGGAACTCAAGGCCCTTTGCAGAGTGCATTGTCATAAGCACAACATAGTCAGCGTCAGAGTCGAGATTGTCAACGTCAGTGTAAAGTGATATTTCCTCCAAAAATCCCGACAGCGACGGCTCGTCAGCATTTTCTTCATAGCTTGACATGGTGGATTTAAGCTCGTTGATGTTTTCAAGACGTGTCAGACCCTCGTCGCCCTGCATTTCAAGATGACGCTTGTAGCCTGTCATATCAAGAAGCTTGTCCAAAAGCTCCGCAAGTGGCAGAGTGTCAGAAAGCTCAGTAAGCTCTGAGAGCATATCGCCCACAGGCATAAGCTGTTTTGAACGCTTCACAAGGGGTGCAAGCATATCGGCTTCCTGCATGATGTGGATAGGTGAATCCCCAAGGTCTGAGGTTATCTGCTCAAGAGCATTTACAGTGGCTTCGCCGATACCACGTTTCGGCTCGTTGATTATTCTTCTCAGACGGAGAAAGTCAAAATGGTTGTTTATTACAGAGAGATAAGCAAGGATATCCTTTATTTCCTTTCTGTCATAGAATTTCAGACCGCCTATTATTTTATATGGTATTCCACTTTGTATGAACGTCTGCTCCAAAGCGTTCGATTGTGCGTTCATTCGGTAGAGAATGGCATGGTCATTGTATTTTCTGCCCTTATTTATGTCCTCAAGAATGGTGTCAGCCACGAATTTTGCTTCACTGCGCTCGCTTGAAGCCTTGTATACTGTTACCTTTTCACCGTCACCCGAAGCTGTCCACAGATTTTTACCCTTTCTGCCCTGATTGTTGCTTATAAGCTGATTTGCACAGTTAAGAATGTTCTGGGTCGAGCGGTAATTCTGTTCAAGCTTTATAACATCAGTGTCAGCATTGCAGTCGAACTGCTCCTCGAAGTTAAGAATATTTTCTATCGTCGCACCACGGAACTTATAGATACTCTGGTCGTCATCACCCACAACGCACAGGTTGTGGAATTTCTGTGACAGCAGCGAAACAAGTCTGAACTGAGCCTTGTTGGTGTCCTGATACTCGTCTACCATTATATATTTATACAAGTTCTGATAGTGATCGAGGACGTCAGGAAACTGCTCAAAAAGCTTGACTGTGTGGCAGATCATGTCGTCAAAGTCCATAGCATTTGCGGCTTTGAGCTTCTTCTGATAGTGCTTGTATACCTTGCCTATGGTCAGATTACGATAATCTCCTGTGGCTGAGGCGATGTATTCATCAGGCTCTTGGAGCAGGTCTTTAGCGTGGGATATCTCGCTGAGTATCGTTCTCGGTGGAAACATCTTCTCGGATATGCCAAGTTCTCTCAATATGCTTTTTACAGTTCTCTGAGAATCGTCAGAATCATAAATGGTGAAACTGCTTGAAAATCCAAGCTTGTCACATTCACGCCTGAGTATCCTTGCGCAGGCGGAGTGGAAAGTCGCCGCTGTAATGCCTTGACCTGCCTCTCCCAACATTCCTGCAAGACGTTCTTTAAGCTCGCCTGCCGCCTTGTTTGTGAACGTGATAGCAAGTATGCTCCACGGCTTTATGCAGTCATATGCCACAATGTCTGCAAGGGTAGAAGCGTCATTTGTCTTGCCGTCAATGTAGTCTTTGAGAAACTGTATGTCCTGTTCAGAGGGCGTGCCGTAAGTCTGCTCTGTGTTGTATGCGTTGCCGAAGTATATCATGTTTGCGATGCGGTTTACCAAAACAGTGGTCTTGCCGCTTCCTGCTCCTGCCAGTATAAGGAGAGGACCCTTTATTTTGAACACAGCCTTGCGCTGTTGGTCGTTCATTCGTGAAAAATATTTTTCAAGTGCTTTTCTTTTAAGAGCTGTAAACTGCTCCATTATATACACCTCCGTAAAATTTCTTTTATGCCGTATCCTACATTATAGCATATTTTTTCTATCTTGAAAAGGGCGGCGGCAAATTTTTTTCATATGAATAACAGTGGGTATGTTTTCCAATAATACATTAAATCAAATATTATGAACGGAGGAACATATATGAAAGCTGTTGTTTTATGCGGAGGACGTGGAGAAAGATTGATGCCCATGACAGACAGGCGACCTGCGGCTCTTCTGAGATTATGCGGAAAAGAAATTCTGCTTTTTACTCTTGAAATGCTGGAGAAAGCAGGCTTTGAAGAAGCTGTCCTTGCGGTGGGTTATGGCTCTGAACAGGTGGAAAGGCTTCTTGATGAAAAATACTCAGGTAAGATAAAGCTCCATATGATAAACACCGCAGGCAAAAGCACTGTGCAGGCTGTTAGAACAGCAATGTGCGATGAAACAGAAATTCTTGCCGTGGAATGTAACTGTATATGCACTCACCCTCTTGATGAGATTATAAAAGTTCATTTGAGCTACGATACCTTTTGTACGGCTCTGACTTATGATACTGAAAACAAACCTGCTGGCATATATATAGTGAAAAGAGAGCTTTTTGATAGTCTTAATCCTGAAAAGCCTATGGATATGACGGAGGATATAATCCCCGAAGCTGTGAAAAGTGGCGAAGCTGTCCTGCTTGACGGAAAAGGCTATTATAAAAGGATAACCACGCCTGAGGCTTTTCTCGATTGTCAAAGGCATATGCTTTACAACGAAAATATGTCACAAAGGCTGACGGAAAATAATTTCAGCGGTGCGGCAATAGGTGAGCCTGTTTATATAGGTGAGAACGTTTCTGTCATGTCAGGGTCGGTCGTAGAAAGCGGAAGCGTCATAGACAATAACGCTGTTGTAAAGGGCGGCAAGGTGAACGGATATGTTGGCATAGGCTCGGTGGTGTCTGAACGCTGTGATATAAACAGTGCAGTGGTATGCCGTGGGGCTGTCCTTGACAGCGGTGTGAAGTGCGGTGAATATTCCGTCATAGGTGAAAAGGCTCATATCGCAAGCGAAGCCGTCATTGAAAAAGAAGTGGGCATATGGTCCGGAAAAACTGTTGAAAAGGGCGCAAGGCTTTATGAAAACGTGAAAATATCATCTGACAGCCGACTTGTCATAGACGAAAACGGCGAGTGCAGTTTGTGGGGCGGTGAAGCCACAGCGCAAAAGGCTATGCTTTTTGGACTTTGTGCCGCAAGCGCTGCAAAAAAAGGCGGAAGTATAGTGACAGCCTATGGCTCTGACGAAAGCCTTTTGCTCAAACAAGCCCTTGACTGCGGCATATGTCAGGCAGGAGTGAACGTGTACAGTATAGGCAGAGCAGGCATTTCGGAGCTTTCTTATGCTGTGAACAGATTTGGCGGAGAGTTCGGCATACTCATAGGCGCAAACATTTCAGGTCATGCAAGGCTTATTTCGGCTGGTGGAATGTTGCCTGATGAAAAGCTTCTTGACCGCATTGGAAGCATAGCTGACGACAGAGCTTATCGCAGTGTGGGGCTTTCTCAGACGGGTTGTGTGACAGATTTTTCAGCGGTGAGGGAGCTATACGTCGCAGAGCTTGAAAAAATACTCCCTGACCGATTTAAAGGCGTAAATGTGGATATCCGCACATATGATGTTAAAAAGGCGACCCTTGCAGACAGACTTTTTCACGGCAGGAACGATATAGACGGTGAGCGTATAATATTCAATCTTTCCGCAGACGGCACAAAAGTATCAGCTTACAGTGAGAAAACAAGCTATGTCATGTGGGAAAAGCTGGTGGCAATGTATGCAGGGGTGTGCTTTGAAAAGGGGCTTGCGGTGGCATTGCCTGAGAATTTCCCCTCTAATGCCGATGCCACTGCTGAAGACCACTGTGGCAGGCTTTACCGATACAAAAGCAATGCTGACATAGCAAAGGACGTTGCCGTTTCGACCCATAATATGTTTGCCTATGACGGACTTTACCTTGCGTCAGCGGTGACGTCTTATCTGTCAGAGCAGGGGATAACGCTACAAAAAGCTCTCTGTGATGTGCCTGACGCATACACTTCAAGCCGATTTGTGGGCATAACAATGAGCCGTGAAAACAAGGAAAAGATGTTTTCAGAGCTTGGCTGTTCGGCAGAGGGTGAGATAACAATGGGTAAGACACACGCAGTTATCAGACCGCTGAGGGATAAAAAAGGTATAACAGTGTTTGCAGAAAGCGTGAGCTGCGAGCAGGCGGCTGCCTTTTGCGAGAATATAACAAGCAGGATAAAGGGCATATTCAGATAAATGTAATAAATTGCTATTGACATTGAGGCGAAAATGGAGTACAATATAATCAGATATTTTTGTTCGGACAAAGGCGGCTCATGCCGCTGTATTTAAACTGCGTTCATCACACCATTTTGTCTTTCTTTGAGGCTTTAAGCGTTTTTGACAGCACATGATAATAAAGCCCAAACGCAGCGGTATATTGAATCTAAACGGAAAAATCGAATATTATTTGAGCATGATAAAATGCAGCAGGAAGGAGATAATTGCTCCTGCCGTATGTTTGTGCTGCTTTTTTGCGGCATTTTGTGCCTTTGAAGGCTTAAAAGCGGAGTACAGCAGGGCAAAGTACATTATTTTATGAACGAAAAGAACAACACAGTAAAAAATCCTACACAAAAACGTTTTTTCAGAAAAAAACAGAATAAGAGCGAGATACCTCTGGCTCAGGCTTCAAAAGAGCTTGACCGTGTAAAAAGTCAGAGAGCTTCGGGCAGTGTGAAAAAAACGCTTCAGCCGAGAAATGAAACTCCACAGAGAAAACCGCAGAATACTCAGCAAAGACGTCCAAGACCTGCGGCGAACAGAGTGAAAGAGCCTGTAAGAAGAACGCCTGTGAAGATAATCCCTCTTGGCGGTCTTAACGAGATAGGCAAGAATTTCACTGTTATCGAGTGTTCAAACGATATGTTCGTTATCGACTGCGGATTGGCTTTTCCTGACAGTGAAATGCCTGGCGTTGATATCGTTATCCCTGATTACTCATACGTCGAGAAAAATCAGGAAAAGCTCAGGGGCGTTGTGCTTACACATGGTCATGAGGATCATATCGGTGGACTGCCTTATTTTCTCAAGAAATTCAACGTGCCTGTTTACGGCACAAGGCTTACCCTTGGTCTTGTTGAGGGCAAGCTGAAAGAGCATGGGCTTTTAGGAACTGTAAAACTCAACGTTGTAACGCCAAGACAGACAGTAAAGCTTGGCTGTATGGCGGTGGAGTTTATAAGAGTAAATCACTCTATCCCTGATGCCGTGGGAATGGCTATCCATACCCCTGCTGGTGTGCTTATCCATACCGGTGACTTCAAGGTAGACTATACACCTATCGAAGGCGGTATAATCGACCTGCCTAGATTTGCAGAACTTGGAAACAAGGGCGTTTTGGCTCTTATGGCTGACTCTACAAACGCTGAAAGACCAGGCTATACCATGAGCGAGCGCAAGGTTGGCGAAAGCTTTGTGAAGCTTTTCAACAAGGCTGAGGGCAAGAGGATAATCATTGCCACTTTCGCTTCAAACGTTCACAGAGTTCAGCAGATAATAAATAACGCTGTCACACACGGCAGAAAAGTGGCTGTGTCAGGCAGAAGTATGGTGAATGTTATCTCAAAGGGCATCGAGCTTGGCTATCTTAAAGTGCCTGACGGTGTGCTTGTGGATATCGACACTATATCGAGATATGCACCTGAAAAAATGGTCATCGTCACAACAGGAAGTCAGGGCGAACCTATGTCGGCGCTTACAAGAATGTCGGCAAACGAGCATAGGAACGTTACTATCACTCCTATGGACTTTATCATAATCTCGGCTAATCCTATCCCTGGCAATGAAAAGTATGTCACAAAGGTAGTAAACGACCTTATGAGATTGGGTGCAGAGGTAATATATGAGTCAATGTACGAGGTGCACGTTTCAGGACACGCTTGTCAGGAAGAGCAGAAATTGTTGCTTTCTATCACAAAGCCAAAATTCTTTATCCCTGTACACGGCGAGTATAAACATCTTATGAAGCACAGAGATACGGCGCTTTCTGTGGGAATCCCTGAGAGCAATATAATCATTGCTGATATAGGCAACGTTATCGAAACAGACGGCGTTGACATGAAGATAACAGGACAAGTGCCTGCTGGAAAGGTACTTGTGGACGGTCTTGGCGTTGGCGACGTTGGCGCAATAGTTCTCCGTGACAGAAAACATCTTGCTCAGGATGGTCTTATCATTGCCGTGGCGACTATCGACAGGGCTTCGGGAGATATCCTTGCAGGGCCTGATGTGGTTTCAAGAGGCTTTGTATATGTAAGAGAGAGCGAGGAGCTTATGACCGAAGCTCAGAAGCTACTTACTGAAACACTTCAGGATTGTCTTGACAGAAATATGAAGGATTGGAATACCATAAAGGGCAGAATGAAGGATAATCTTTCGGACTTTATCTTCACAAAGACAAAGAGAAGTCCTATGATTTTGCCGATAATAATGGAATTATGACCGCCTGACAACAGTGCGGCTGTTTATAGAAATGCAGGAGCTTTAAAATGAAAAGTAACAACGGATTACAGATCATAATAAGAATAACAGTGTGCGTTACCATGCTTTCGTCACTTATAGGCGCTTTTATGCTGCATTCTACCCCGTCTCACAGAGAGTCGGGCAGTGTGCTTATTCTAGTGTCTGTGGCGGCGGCTGTATTGTGGGTGCTTGAAGAAGTGGTTTTCCACAATCACACTCGCAAGTATGTGGCAAAGCTTTCCACGATGATCTCAAAGACGGAGAGAGATTCTCTCCTGAATTTTCCTGCTCCTGCTATAATAATCGACAGCGAAAACGTCATCGTGTGGTACAACAGACTTTTTGGCAGACAGGTCTACTCTGAGGAGGAAGCCTACGGAATCGACCTCACAGAGCTTATGAATATCGATATGGATAAGATATACACCTCTGACGGTGACCTTGTTTGCACAAATTCTCATTTCTATAAGGCAAAGGCTATACATACCGATACAAACGGTGAGCTTTCAATGGTCTATTTCAATGACGTTACCGATTATGTGGAGCTTGAATATGAGTTCAGAATGTCTCATAAAGCGGTAATAATCATAACTATCGACAACTTTGACGAGCTTATGTCAAATATCAGAGAGAGCGAAAAAGCTCACGTTGTTGTTGAGATAGAAAAGCTCATAGAGGAATTTTTGGAGAATACTACTGGGGTGTCGAAGAAAGTAGCAAGCGATAAGTTCTATGTTTATATGGAGGAACGCCACCTTGCACCTATAATCGAGCAGAGATTTAAGATACTCGAGCAGGCAAGAAAAATAGCCGTTGGCGAGCGTTCTAACCTTACATTGTCCATAGGTGTGGGCAGAGATGGTGCAAACCTTGCAGAGAGCGAGAAGTTTGCAAAGCAGGCTCTCGAAATGTGTCTTGGACGTGGCGGAGATCAGGCGGCTGTCAAGGAGGACGGTGAGTTCAAGTTCTTCGGCGGCATTTCTTCTGCACCTGACAAGAACAATAAGACCCGTATCCGTATGGTGGCAAAGGCTATGCTGGAGCTTATCTGCAACCACGATAAGGTGCTTATAATGGGTCATCGATTTGGCGACCTTGACAGCGTAGGCTCTGCAACAGGCTTCTGCTGTGCTATCAGAAACATGGTAAAAGAAGCTTACGTTGTGGTAGACCCTGAGCAGAATTTGTCGAAAACGCTTATAAATTATATAAACGAAAACGAGTCGGAGCATTATTACATAACTCCTCAGGAGGGTCTTGAAAGACTTGACGATAACACGCTTCTTGTGGTAACTGATACCCATAACCCTGCACTGGTGGAGTCAAAGGAGATACTTGCAAGGGCGAAAAATGTGGTAGTTATCGACCACCACAGAAGAATGGTGAACGGTATCGAGCCGACTATAATGTCGTTCTTAGAGCCGAATGCGTCATCGGCCTGCGAGCTTGTGACGGCTCTTATCGAGTATTTCGGCGAGGATTCCAATATCACAGTCCATGCGGCGGAAGCTCTGCTTGCGGGAATAATGCTGGATACAAAGAATTTCATTATGAAAACAGGCGTAAGCACTTTTGAAGCGGCAGCGTTTTTGAAGAAAAAGGGCGCTGATACCATAGCTGTCAAAAAGCTTTTTGCAAACTCTATTGAGACTTATCATCAAAAATCGTCGCTTATAAACAGTGCACACCTTTATAAGGAGTGCGCAGTGGCTTATACAGAGGAAAGCTTCTCTGAAATAAGGATAGCGGCTTCACAGGCGGCAGACGAGCTGCTTGGTATAACAGGTGTAAAAGCTTCGTTCGTTATCTATGAAACGAACGGTGTGATAAATATCTCTGCACGAAGCATGGGTGCTTGTAATGTGCAGATCGTCATGGAGTCTTTGGGTGGCGGCGGTCATCTTACAATGGCGGCAACTCAGCTCAACTGTTCAATGAATGAGGCGAGAAAACGTCTTGCAGACGCCATTGACGAATACTGGGAAAATAATTCGCAGGAATAAAAAAAGAAAGGCAGAGTGAATAATATGAAAGTTATTTTGTTAAAAGATGTAAAGGGTTCAGGCAAGCAGGGAGATATCATCAACGTTGCAGACGGATATGCAAGAAATTTTCTTATCGGAAAGGGTCTTGCACTTGAAGCTACAGCTAAAAACCTTAATGACCTTGCAGGCAAAAAGGCTTCCGCTCAGCACAAGATAGATGTTGAAACAGCCGACAATAAAGCTATCGCAGAGAAAATAAAGGATAAGGAAGTTCTGGTAAAGGCTAAGGCAGGTCAGGGCGGAAAGCTCTTTGGCGCAGTTACAGCAAACGTTATTTCAGATTGCCTCAAGGCTCAGTATGGCGTTGTTATCGAGAAGAAGAAGATAAATCTTACAGCCGAGATAAAGGCTTTCGGTGACTATACTGCACAGATAAAGCTTACTCATGGCGTATCATGCAGCATTAAAGTAAAGGTCGTTGAGGAGTAATCATGGCTGATAATTTCCGTGGGCTTACCACAGGAGCGACCCTTGGCAGGGAGCTGCCCTTTTCTCAGGAGGCTGAGGAAGCCGTTCTGGGAGGAGTTCTTCGTGATCCTTCGGTGCTTCCGAAGGTCATTGAGATACTAAAGCCTGAAAGCTTTTATCGTCCACAGCACCAGCAGCTTTTCTCTATAATAATGAGAATGTTCACCACAGGCAGCAAAGAGGACCTTATCACGGTAATTAATGAAGCCGTCACCATGGGTGTTTTTGAAACGTCTGCAATGGCTAAGAATTATCTTCTTGGTATTATGGAAATGGTGCCGTCAACGGATAATATCGAGAGCTATTGCAAGATAATCGAGGAAAAAGCAAGGGTAAGGTCGCTTATAAATGCCGCTAATCAGATTCTTGAAAAGGCATATGACGGCGGTGAGGATTCTCAGACGCAGCTTGACGCTGCCGAGCAGTCTATATTTGAGATAAGACAGGGCAGAGATGTTCAGGGCCTTACACGAATAAGCGACGTTATCGTTGATACATTCGAGCATTTGCAGGAGATATCAGGTCCTGACGCAGGCGAACATCTTGGCGCAAAGACAGGCTTTGGCCAGCTTGACGCAATCACAACAGGTCTTAACAGAACTGACCTTATCATTATCGCTGCACGTCCTGCAATGGGAAAATCTGCATTTGCACTTAATATTGCGGTGAATACCTGCAAGGCGACAAAGCGTGACGTTGTTATATTCTCTCTCGAAATGGGTAAGGAACAGCTCGTGTCCCGTATGCTCGCTTCAGAGGCACTTGTTAATAACACCCTGCTGAGGTCGGGCAATCTTGAGCCTTCCGATTGGGAGAAGATAGCAGGTGCGGCAGATACGCTGTCACAGCTTCCTATATATTTTGATGACGGTGCAGGCTGTACAGTGCCGCAGATGAAAGCAAAGCTAAGAAGAATGAGAAATCTTGGACTTGTGGTCATCGACTACATACAGCTTATGCAATCAGCTAATAAAAACGCCAGCCGTGTTGAGGCGGTGTCTGAGATAACACGTTCCTTGAAGCTTATGGCTAAGGAGCTTAATGTGCCTGTTATCGCACTTTCACAGCTTTCCCGTAGCTCAGAGAAGCGTGACGATAAAAGACCTATCCTCTCAGACCTGCGAGAATCAGGTTCTATCGAGCAGGACGCTGATATCATCATGTTCCTCTATCGTGACGCTTATTACAGTGACGAGGGCGACAAGTCGGTGGCTGAGTGTATAGTTGCGAAAAACCGTCACGGACAGACAGATAAGGTGCAGCTTGGCTGGATAGGCGAATATACCCTGTTCAGAGGTCTTGATTTCAGGAGAGATGATGAATAATTTTCTTGTAAAGGTAGCTTCTACCATAGAGAAATTTAATATGGCAAATAAGAGCGAACGCTTGCTTGTGTGCCTCTCGGGAGGTGCCGACAGCGTTACGCTCCTTTTGTGTTTATATGAGCTGGGCTATGATGTATGCGCTTGTCATGTCAATCACCACCTCCGTGGGGAGGAAAGCGACAGAGATCAGCATTTTTGTGAAAAGCTTTGCGAGAAGCTTGGGGTCGAGCTGAAGGTGTTTCATGCTGACGTCGTGGGCTATTGCAAGGAACATTCTGTATCCACTGAGGAGGGGGCAAGAAAGCTCAGATACGACTTTTTCGACAGTATAGGTGCAGACAAGATATGCACAGCACACAGCCTTTCGGATTGCCTTGAAACTGCCATATTCAACCTCGCAAGGGGTACAGGTCTGAAAGGTATTTGCGGAATACCGCCTGTGAGGGGAAATATCATAAGACCGCTTATAAATTGTACTCGTCAGGAAATAGAGTGCTTTCTAAAAGAGAGAGGACAGGACTTTGTTACTGACTCCACAAATCTTACTGACGATTATACCAGAAATAAGATTCGCCACCTTGTTGTGCCAAGGCTTGCGGAGCTTAACAGTTCGCTTTTTGGCTCATATTCCATGACAGCTGACAGGCTTAGAACAGACTGCGACTATCTTGAAAGTCAGGGGCTTGAAGCCTTTGAGAAAGCGGTCTTGCCAAAGGGTTATGACGCATTGTGTCTAAGACAGCTCCACGAAAGTGTACGCCGTCGTGCAATAATGCACATTCTTGAGAAAGAGGGGCTTACTGTGAGCCATGACAGTATCGAGGATATCGACAGGCTGATACTTGACGTGGGTAAGGCAAACATCAAGGGCGGAGTCTTTGCGGTCTGCTCAAAAGGTGTGCTCAGCTTTGCAAAGGGCGAGATGCTTGAAAACAGCACTCTCAGGAGCGTTAAGGTAAGCGACGAGGGCGTTTATCAGTTCGGCAATAAGGAGATAGAGTTCAAAATCTATCCTTTTGACGGAAAAATCGCAAATGTTCATAAAAAGTTTGCAAATTGCTGTCTGGATTATGATAAAATAAAGGGTGAGATTGTTGTCGAAAATCGCAGAGAGGGCGAGAAGATACGCCTTGTGAACAGAGATTTTGACAGCGATGTGCGAAAGCTGGTGAACAAGTCCTTCAGACTTGAGGACAGGAGCAGTGCCGTTATCCTAAAAGATAGTCAGGGCGTTGTTTTCGTTGAAGGAAGCGGTGCGGCTGAAAGGGTGAAGATAGACTCTGAAACCGTTAAAATATTGGCTTTTACCATAAAGTGAGATGAATATCACCCTAAGCTGAAAAGTTTTTTGTGTGAATTTGTATTTTTTCACTTTTCTGTCACATTGATAATATATAATCAGAGAGGTTGTTAGTTAATGAACAATATATCGGTTCTTTATTCTGAGGAAGAGCTTGCATTGTCTGTGAAAAAGCTTGGAGCAGAGATAACTGAAGAGTATAAAGGAAAAAAGCTTCTTGTTGTGTGCGTTCTTAAGGGAGCGTTCGTGTTTACTGCTGATCTTGTAAGAAGTATCGACAACGATATGCAGATCGCTTTTATTACTGCAAAGAGTTATGCTGGCACAAGCTCAACAGGAAATGTTTCAATTTCAGGAGACCATGATTTTATGGGTCTTGACCTGAGAGAGTGGGACGTTTTATTGGTTGAGGATATTCTCGACACAGGAAGAACACTTTGCGAGTTAAAAAAGAAGTTTGCGTCAATGGGTGCGCCAAGTGTTAAGATAGCTGTTATGCTTGATAAGCCGTCAAGACGTGTTGCAGACATAACACCTGATTTCAAATGCTATGAGATCGAGGACAGATTCGTTGTTGGCTGTGGTCTTGATTATGATGAGAGATATAGAAATCTTCCTTTTATCGGTATAGTTTCCGAATAAGGAGCCAAATATAATACAGAACAAAAGGTTGTGATCGATTGAAAAACAATAATAATGGAAAGACCCTGTTGATCTATCTGCTGGTATCGGTTGCCATAATCTGCGGATTGGTCTATATGCTAACAAGCATGAGCACAAAATCTTCCGACAAAAAATATTCGGAGATAATGGAACAGTTTGACAGCCTGAACGTGTCACAGTTTGAGCTTGATCTTGGCTCCGGACAGCTTAAGTATAAGCTCAAGGGCGAAGATAAGGTATATAGTTATACAGTTCCAAATGTTTCACTGTTTGCAAATGAAGTCCTTGGCGGTGAGGACGCTGAGAACTATCGTAAGAAATATAATACTGAAAATCCAGACGATCCTTTGCAGTATAATCTTATACCGATATCGGATAACAGCTTCTGGCTTAATCTGATACCGACGCTGCTTATGCTGGGCGTTATGATATTCTTCTTTGTTTTCATGATGAAGAATGCAGGCGGCGGAAAGATGTCATCTTTCGGAAAAACAAATGCCAAAATGGCGCCAAGCAGCAAGAAAGCTACCTTTGATGACGTTGCGGGTGCAGACGAGGAAAAGGAAGAACTTAAGGAGATCGTTGATTTTCTCCGTGATAATAAGAAGTATACCGAGATCGGTGCGAGAATACCTAAGGGCGTTCTGCTCCTCGGCCCTCCGGGTACAGGTAAAACGCTTCTCGCAAGAGCGGTTGCAGGCGAAGCAAAAGTTCCATTCTTCTCCATCTCAGGTTCTGACTTCGTTGAGATGTTTGTGGGCGTCGGTGCTTCAAGAGTAAGAGATCTATTTGAGCAGGCTAAGAAAAACGCTCCTGCTATCATCTTTATAGACGAGATCGACGCAGTGGGCAGACAGAGAGGCGCAGGCCTTGGCGGCGGTCATGACGAGCGTGAGCAGACCCTTAACCAGCTTCTTGTTGAAATGGACGGCTTTGAGGATAACGATTCTGTTATTGTTATGGCTGCAACAAACAGACGTGATATACTTGACCCTGCACTTCTTCGTCCGGGCAGATTTGACCGACAGATACTTGTGGGCTATCCTGACGTTAAGGGCAGAGAAGCTATACTGAAAGTTCACACAAGAAACAAGCCCCTCGCTCCTGACGTTGACCTTGAAACTATTGCAAAATCAACTGTAGGCTTTACAGGTGCAGACCTTGAAAACCTTGTGAACGAGGCTTCGCTCCTTGCGGCAAGAAAGAATAAAAAGGCTATCACCAAAGATGAGCTTGAGGAAGCTTCTATAAAGGTTGTGGCAGGTCCTGAGAAAAAGTCTAAGGTCATCACAGAGGACGAAAAGAAGCTTACCGCTTATCATGAGGGCGGTCATGCACTCTGCACATACTACAGCAAATCACAGGATAAAGTTCATCAGGTATCTATCATACCGAGAGGTCAGGCTGGCGGTTTCACAATGAGCCTGCCTGTCAAGGATAAATCTTATGTCAGCAAGAACGAGATGTACGAAAATATCGTGGTTCTTCTTGGCGGACGTGTTGCTGAAAAGCTGATCCTTGACGATATCTCAACGGGCGCTTCAAATGACCTTGAGAGAGCTACTTCCACAGCTAGAAACATGGTAACACGCTACGGCTTCAGTGACAATCTTGGTCCTGTTGTATACGGTCAGGGCGATCATGAAGTATTTCTTGGCAGGGATTACACTAATACGCCAAGCTATTCCGATAACGTTGCGGCTGAGATCGATAATGAGATAAGAACTCTTATTGAAAGTGCATTTACTGACGCTGAAAAGATACTCAACGAGCATATGGATAAGCTTCATGTTGTGGCTAAGTATCTTATGAAGTATGAAAAGGTTGACGGTGCAACATTTGAGAAGCTTATGAATGGCGAGCTTACAGAGAGCGAGTTTATGGGCGAAGCTGATAAAACACCAGAAATCCAGGATACTCCTGAGATAGTTGATGATATTTCAGTTGATGATAATTGATATGGGAAGGGGCTGTAAAAAAAGTTCCCAAGAAAAAAGGCTGCGATCTTGCCAAAAAGCAAGAC
>NZ_QTXU01000017.1:0-59920 GCF_003461785.1 Ruminococcus sp. AM43-6 | reverse complement strand
CTGTCTTGCTTTTTGGCAAGATCGCAGCCTTTTTTCTTGGGAACTTTTTTTACAGCCCCAATTTTTTTATTCTGACAATTTTACTCTTATTAAACAGATATAAAGAAAAGAAAGATAAAAAAAGCTCGAATTATGTTATTAGGATATGTCACACCCACTGCATATCACGCTAAACAGCCGATATCAAAATGTGATTTTTGCATTTGATGTGCGGGAATTGGATTTTTTCTATATGATCTTACCGTCAGACACTTCGATAACACGACTGCATTGTTCTGCGACTTTTGGATCGTGAGTAACGATAACGACTGTTTTTCCCTCTTTGTTAAGGCGTTTGAAAAGCTCCATTATCTCGGCCGAGGTCTTTGTGTCCAGCGCTCCTGTAGGCTCGTCCGCAAGTATCATGGCAGGCTCGTTGACAATTGCTCTGGCTATAGCAACACGCTGCTTCTGTCCTCCCGAAAGCTTGTTGCAAGGCTTCTTAGAAAGATCCCCCATACCAACAGCTTTTAATGCTTCAAGAGCTTTTTCTTTTTTATTCTTTATCTTTTTCTTTGCAAAATCCAATGGGATCAATACGTTTTCAAGGGCAGAAAAATCCTCAACAAGTGCAAAGTCCTGCATTACAATGCCTATCTTTTCATTCCTTATCTGTGCATACTGCCCCTCCGATAAATTTTTTACCAAAGTGCCGTCAATTGTGTACTCACCGCTCTGATAGCTGTCTATGCAGGCAAGGATATGCAAAAGTGTGGATTTTCCTGCGCCTGATTTTCCAATTATCGCTACCATTTCACCGTCTGATATCTCGCATGATACCCCATGCAAAGCCTCATATTCATTGGCTTTCTTTGGATTATATATCTTTATTATTTTATCAAGCTTTATCATTATAATGCCTCTCTTATTCATTTATCATCAAGATCTCATTTGGTGTATTTCGTCTCATTATAACGCCCGGTATCAAAAGTGAGATCAGAATGTTCAAGATAACGATACATACACAGCCAATCAAGTGCAGCCAACCAAAACTTATAACTGTATTTCCCATAAATTTGCTCATAGTAAGAACATTTGAAATACACACTGCAATGGCGGCTGCCATAACTGCGGTCATAAGATCACACACAAGATTTATCTTGATATATGCGTTCCACTTTGCTCCGCAGAGATAATAGATACCATAATCTCCAAGTCTCTTTTTTATGTTCACTGCCGAAGCCGAAACTGAGCTTACAATAACAAGAACTATCACACATATAAGCATTGGAACAAGCTTGATAAGCTGACCATTAATATAGACAAGCGAATTTTCTCTGAAATCCTCAAAGTCAAAAACCCTGCCATAATCCCTCAGATATAATTCAAGCTCCTTAAAACGCTCATTGCTTACATTATCCTTTAACGTTACTATTTGATTGCCGCAAGGATATATTTTACAGTTTATATCTTTAAGACAGTCTGTCGGAACTATCAGCATCATGTTGCCATGCTTATTAACATTAGCATAAAGATCTCTGAAATCAGGCTTTTCTTTTATACTATCCTCAGTGCCTAAATATGCAGATGAAAACCCCAGCAACTGTGAGCCGTCAGCTATGACACCGACAATTTTCACCTTGTTCTTAACATACTCATACTTATAAGGATCAGCATAGTCAAAATCCTCATCATCAGGGGACATCTCCCCTACTTTCTCTTTGTGCATAATGGTAACTATGTCACCCGTTTTGTAGTTGCTGTTTTCAGTCACAACAGCAGGTATCAAATCTCCGTTAGCCGACGCATTAGACAGCCATTTTCCCGAACTCATCTGCGGCGTAAATGACTTTATCATATCTTCAGATAAAGCATTAACGCTCATTCTATCGTCACCAAGTCCGTTAGATAGATCTTTTGATGACGGAGAATAATACAAGCTTGTATCATATCCGCTTGTCACCAACTCCACATCATCAATATTTTTTAGCTCACTGTCAAGAGGAGCAGTATCATATATATTACATATATATAGTCCCTTGCCATCAGGAAAGTATTTCTTTACAGGAGTATACATCTCTATTCTTGAAAGAACAGAAGAAACAGCCGCCGACATTATAATAAATGCAATGGCGAGCTGAACAGCGATAAAAATATTGCTGTAGATATTTCTTGCAAATTCTTTTAAACCATATTTTATCATATTATTTTCCCCTCTCTTTCATCATTTTCACAGGGGATCTTTTATTGGTAAACAATATCACAATGTTAAGGAACAAATAAATAGAAATAATATATATTCCAAATATGGTCATATATACCCTGAAATTATATGCGACCTTGATATACTCAAAAAACAAAGTAAGCTTAGGAAGCAGCGCATAATTGAATACCAATGCAAATATCACATATATCGTCACTGATATCATACCTATCTCGGCTATATACATCCGTCTTATTTTATTTGACGTGCAGCCACACAGCATGAATATAGCAGTCTGTTTAGCACGGGATCTTATTATGTATCTGAAAAGCATTGCAAGGTTTATTGCAGAAGCTATCGCAACGGCTACGGACATAAATATAACGGAATTGTAGAATTTTATTTCAGCCATATCGATCGTGTCTATCGGAGGAAAATTAACATTACACGTTAGAACTTCGCTGAAAGCTTTTTTCAGCTTAAAAAAGCTTTCTGTATCGAGAGCATTGTCATCAAGAAAACTTATGCTTGAAATAGTGCAGTTATCACCCAACGTTTTAAATGGCACCTGAAATTCCTCTTGTACAGTATTACCGAATATGCCTATGACCTTATAGCTTTTGCCAAGCAGTTCAACATTCTTGCCAATCATATCGTCTTTTGCGCCGCTAGGCAGCACGACCAAATTTTCGTCTGAAGCATATTCTTCCTTAGTAAAATATCTGCCTTTGCGTATACTCATGTTGTCGACATACGATTCGTATAAACTATAATCATTCAGCTCCTCATCATATTGAATGCGCACCGCAGACATAAGATACGGTTGACCGCCGTCAAAACACTCATCAATTTTAAGCTCGTCTTGATCAAACATTAAACCAAAATACATACCCGGTATTGACGCTTTAGAATTATCATCAAGCTTGTCAAGCACCTCACGAAGCTGAACAGGAGTTATAGAATCTGTTCCAAAATAAGACAAGATCCTGCCATCACTGTCTTCCTGAGTATCTATTATATCGCCAAATGAAAAAGTATAGTTAAATACATACTTCTTTTGCTTTTCAAAATCCTTGCTTGCTTTAAAATTCTGAAATGCACCATGTGAAAACAATATTATAAGCACATCAGTAACGGCGCAAACAATAAATAGAATAAAGATAAGTACATTCTTTACGGCAAAATTTTTCAGGTTAATAAAAACGTATTTCATTTAGTCCTCTTAATATTACTTATTTTGATTTATACGATAACATACATTGTCTATAGCAATCTGATTATCCTTATCTGTTCTAACTTCTACACGATGGATATAATAAGCATATGACTGACCATATACCTCTTTGGTTGCTGACGTAGTTGCTAATGCAGTAGTAACAGCCATAGTGCTTACAATAGCCAATGCAACAATTCCCGTAACAATTTTCTTAATAATCATACTTATTTCCTTTCTCGTTTCGCAATAAATCACGAATTTTTAATTTGTAGACTTAACTGAATTTGCCATACGAATTATGTCACTTTCGCTCGCATTTCCAACGATTGAGTATGAAAAAGATTTATCTGTCCAAACAAGAATAATATCATTTTCAGTTATTGAAATATATCCGTCATATTTACCTATTTTTATTTGCCTTGCACCTAAATCATCAATATCTATATTCATTCCAGCCGATATATCATTTTGAGTGAATTGAATTTGCTCCGTGCCGTTTGTATAAGTCACAATGTGTGTAAAATCGTCTATAAAATCTTCTGACAATACATAACCGCTAGGAATGAAGTCAGGAGTCATAACATTGTTGGCAACAGACAAACTATTATCTTCAATATCACCATCTGCAAATCTTACACTAGAATGAGATTCCCCTTGTGTCACAAATATTCCAACAAACCATTCACGCAGCGGCGGTACGGCGGCAACTGTCACAGAGCCGACTGCAAGCACCGCAGCTATTATCGCCGCAGCAAATCTTAGAGTGATCTTTATATGTCTGTGACCGCTTTTTCTGTTAGTTTTTATCAGCTCGCCAATTCTCTGCTCATATTTTTCCGAAAAATCATGTGGAATTTTCTCAACAGCCAAATAATCCTTATAGTCTTCATCAATTATGCCTAATTTTATTGCTTGTCTGAACTTATCATTCAAAACGATCACCACCGATCAAATCTAAAATTTGTCTTTTGGCTTTGTTCAGATAATTAAATACCGTTCTCTTAGAAATGCCCATGATTTGTGCGATCTCATCAGCAGTCAGATCATAATAGACCTTATATGCTATCACAGACTTTAGTTTATCATCCAGCTTTCTTACCGCATCTATAAGCAGATCTAAGTCAATATCATCATAAAAATCCTCACTCGGCTCATCTTCCACCTTAAGATCAAATATAGACGATGTTGGATTTTGATTTTCCTTATTGTAGATCGCATAACAGGCATTTCTAATAGTTCTAATAAGATATGCGTCCATATCGTGCAAAGAATAATTGTGAATTTTTTTAAAACATTTTGCGATGCTGAAAAAAGCATTTGCACAAGCCTCTTCTGCCAGCGCAGAATTATTCAAGATCTTGTATGCAAAAGCATAGGCTATCTGACGATTTCTGTAATAAAAATCTTCAAAAGACGTCTGATCCTTATCGTTGTCTATCAAGGTCATACATACAGCTAACATTTGATTCCCCCTGAGTTACTTATGTTACTAAGTATAACACATATTGACATACTTTTCAAGATACCAACAAATAAACTTATAACCCGAAATTATAATACATTTTGCGATTTATACTTGTATAAAACTAACATGATTGAGCCATTCAATTTAGTTAAAGCTACAAAAATTCAAATATAGATCAACAATATGATGCACAAAATGGTGAACTTTTGTCAGATGAAAAACTGGTATCTTTCATTTACTTTTTCAACCATAAGATCTATGGCATTTATCAATTCAAAAAAATTGAGAATAACAAATTAGTTTTGGTCAAAGAAATAAGGAAGTCATACTATGATTCAATAATCGATCAAAAAAAGGTCTTTTCAGAAATTGAAGAAAACTCCAAATGCAAAATTATTCAATAAGATAGGCATTACATTGAATCTAATAGCCAAACCTGAAAAAGCCAACCGCACCCAAATGGATGCGATCGGCTTTTTTATCTTATTCTATTTTTTTCTACCCCAGCTTCAAAACATTCAGCAGGAATATCCAGCTAGTTCCATAGTAAGCCACAACTGCCACCAGATCGTTCAGCGTGGTTATCATAGGGCCTGACGCAACGGCAGGGTCTATCTTTATTCTCTTGAAGAAAAGCGGTGTGAGCGTTCCCACTGCACTGGATACTATTATGGCAAGTATAAGTGAAATGCCTATACAGCCCGACATCGCAAAGGAGTATACCAACCCCTTGCCCTTGAAGAAGAAAATATACAGCCCCACTGCTATGAACGACAGCACGCCTATAAGAGTGCCGTTTAGAAGTCCGACTCGCATTTCTTTTGATACAAGGTGAAGCTTCTGCTTTGCGGTAAGGCTTCCGTCTGTAAGCACACGGATAGTCACTGCAAGGGATTGTGTACCAACATTTCCTGCCATGTCAAGTATCAGCGATTGAAACGCCACAATAAGAGTGAGCTGTGCAACAACTTTCTCAAACGCTCCCACCACTGTTGACACCACCATGCCAAGTCCCAACAGCACAAGCAGCCAAGGCAATCTCTTTTTCACACTCTGCAATACAGGCTCGTTGAGATCCTCCTCTGCGGAAAGACCGCCAAGCTTTGCATAATCCTCGCCCATTTCATCATCTGATGCCTCGATGATGTTTTGCGCTGTGATAACTCCCAGCAGCCTGTTTGAATCGTCAAGCACAGGTATGATATACTCTGAATAATCCTTCAGCTTTTCGATACAATCGGCAGTCTGCTCGTTGGCGTAAACATACGGGAAAGAAGTTGCCGTTATGCTCTCAAGCTCCACCTCGCTGTCAGCCGTGATAAGATCCTTCAGATCTATAGCTCCGCTGAAAACCTTATTTTCATCCACCACGAACAGCGTTGAGATGTTGTCATTTTTTCTCGCCTGACTAACAAGAGCATTCATTGCCTGCTTTACAGTCATGTCTTCGTCAATGATAATGCAGTTCGTAGTCATTCTGCTTCCTATCTCTTCCTCATCAAATGAAGCGATAAGCTTGAGTTCACTGCGTACATCAGGTGCAACAGCGTCTATAATAAGGCTTCTCCTGTCCTTATCTGTTTCAGACAGAATATTCACTGCTGTATCAGTGTCAAGCTCCGATATAAGCTCCGAAGCCTTGTGGATATCCATTTCCCTGAGATACTCCCCTGCCTGCTTTTCGTCAAGATATTCAAATATCTCTGCCAGCATTTCAAGACTGCACACACGATAGAATTTCCTTCTGTTGAGAACAGAAAACGTACTTATTACCTCTGCGATATCACTGCCATGATAATCGTCAAGCTTGTTCATCATGGCTTTCGGGGAATCATTGCTGTTGATGACAGCGGTTATCTCGTCGCAGTGAATGTTCTTTACTGCGTCCTCGTTTAAAATTACATTTTTGTTCAGTTCATTTTTCTTCATTTGCTTGTCCTCCGTTTCATTTTTTTATGACGTGAGGGACAAACAGGCATAAAAATGCCCGTGCATGACAGGTCACACACGGGCAGATATATCAGATCACAACGAATAAAACGGCAACGCAAAGCGAAGCCCGTCGGCTGTGTTCACATATATACATAATCGCCCGTTAGACCCGCAACTGTCGCAGTTTGCCACTTTATTCACCTCCGTATTATCTTAGTCCTCCGATATTATACCATTTTAGCAAAGATCTATCAACACCAAAAATCTTATTTTAATATTAAAAAGCTGTTAAAGCAATGGAGCAAATATCCTTAGCACGCCGTCAATGAGCCGTCCAAAGAAACCACGCTTTGTGTCCTCAAGCGTGCGCTGTCTGCACTTGCTCTGGGTTTCAAGGATATCCGCCTTGAAAGTCTTTATTATAGACGAATCATAGAATATAGAGCTGCACTCAAAATGCAGGAAAAGACTTCTATAGTCAAGATTTACCGAACCAAGCACCGCAAGCTTGTCATCGCATATACAGCCCTTTGCGTGAACAAATCCCGGCGTGTATTCATATATCTTCACTCCTGCCTCGATAAGCTGACGATAATAGCTTCTCGAAAGCCTGAAAACCACCTTTTTGTCAGCGATACCTGGCATTATGATACGCACGTCGACCCCACGTTTAGCCGCCCTTATAAAAGCGTCAAAAAGGCTGTCACCAAGCATAAGATACGGTGTGTAGAACCACACATAATCGCTTGCAGCATAGAGCATCTCAGAAAAAAACGTGTTGCTCACATTTTCGTCCACCATAGGGGAATCATAATAAGGCAAAACATAACCGTCGCCACCCTTGCCCTCTTTTTCAAAGCTCTTCCCCACAAGGTCATGAGGTATCATGTCATTTGAAAAAGCGTTCCAGAACTCCATAAACATATAGGTGTAGCTTTTTACGCCCTCGCCTGTTATCTTGAAGCCGATATCTTTCCAGTGACCATATTTCGAGCCTATGTTTATATACTCGTCCGAAAGATTTATTCCGCCGCTGTATGCAACTCTGCCGTCCACCACCATTATTTTTCTGTGGTCACGGTTGTTGAGCTGTGATTTTATAAAAAGGAACGGATTGAAAGGCACACATTTTATACCTTTCTCACCAAGCTTCAAAGCGTCTGCAAGAGAATATGTTGCGATACTTCCAAGGTCGTCATACATTATCCTGACGTCAACGCCCTGAGCCGCCTTTCTCGCCATTATATCCACCATAGTGTTAAGAAACTTGCCGTTTTGCAAAATAAAATACTCCGCAAAAATATATTTCTCAGCCTTTTCAAGCTCCTTGCACATATCAGCGAACATTTCCTCGCCCACGGAAAAATATTCTGCGCTGTCAAGCTTCACCATAGGAAAACCCGTTGCGTCGCTTATTCTTTTCACCGATTGAGCAAGTCTTTTGTCCTCACACCTAAGCTCCCCTATGCACTTTTCCCCGTCAGAAAGCTCATAGTCCATGTGAAGCCTTGCCTTTGTGATATTCTTTTCAAGCTTTTTCGCCGTATTATTGTTGCCGAAAATTATATACATAACTGCGCCAAGCACAGGAAAAGTAAGTATCACAATAAGCCAAAGAGTCTTGTAGCTGCTCTCCTCACGCTTTGTGTTGATATAAAGCACAAACAGAAATGACAGCACAGTAAGCACGATGCTGAGAAGCCCTGCCGCCTTGCTGAGCCATTTAAGTATGAGAAGATACCACAAAAACTGCATCGCCACAGGAACTATCACCGCCACCACTCTGCCTGCTATTTTCTTTACATTGTTCCACGTCAACTCCGTTTCGCTCCTTTCATTTATCATCTTAGGACAACAAAACACTATCATTATGCGATGTTACCATTATTATAACAATTTTTTTAACATAAGTCAACGCCATTGATTTTATTATTAAAAAGTGTTATATTAAATATGAGATATGTCCTGCTGATAGCTTTGTCTGTAGGCGGACGAACAGTGTTCGCCCCTACAAAAATAATATAATTGATAACGGAGGTAACAAAATGTGTACTGCGGCAACTTATAAAACGAACGATTTTTATTTTGGAAGAACTCTTGACTATGAAAGCTCCTACGGCGAGGAAATAGTCATAATGCCAAGAAACTTTCCCCTTAACTTTGTTAATATGGGCAGGATAGATACCCATTATGCGGTAATAGGCACAGCTCATGTCGCTCAGGATTATCCTCTTTTCTATGACGCCGCCAATGAAAAGGGTCTTGCCATGGCAGGTCTTAACTTTGTTGGCAACGCCTTTTACCGTGATGATATTGACGGCAGGGACAACGTTGCGCAGTTTGAGTTTATCCCATGGATTCTCTGTCAGTGTGCAAACGTGACAGAAGCAAGGACGCTTATAGAAAAGATAAACATAACCAAAACTCAGTTCAGCCCGCAAATGCCGTCAGGTCAGCTCCATTGGATAATAGCAGACAAGAACGATTGTATCGTAGTGGAATCTGTAAAAGAAGGCATAAAGGTCTATGACGATCCCGTGGGAGTGCTGACGAACAATCCTCCTTTTGATATGCAGATGTTCAGACTCAACGATTTCCGTGGACTTTCTCCAAAACAGCCTGAAAACACTTTTTCAGACAAGCTTGACCTTACTTCCTACAGCCGTGGCATGGGCGCAATGGGACTACCGGGCGACCTGTCATCACAATCAAGATTTATAAGAGCCGCATTTGTGAAAATGAACTCACGCTCCGCCCCTGACGAGCAGGACAGTGTGAGCCAGTTCTTCCACATTTTAAACTCAGTTGACCAGCAAAGAGGCTGCTGCGAGGTGGCAGAGGGCAAGTATGAGATAACCATTTATACAAGCTGCTGCAATACCGACAAGGGCATTTACTATTACACCACCTACAACGGACATCAGATATCCGCTGTTGATATGCACAAAGAAGACCTTGACTCCGCCAAGCTTATCGCCTACCCTATGATAACCAACGAGATAATAAACTTTCAGAACTAGCAAACGCTCCGTACAAAATCTGTACGGAGCGTTTTTATTACTCAAATCTGAAATATTCAAAGTCAAAGTTGCTTCCCGGCAGGAACGCAAATGAAACCTTCTGTTTGCCGCTGATACCTGAGATATCAAAGCTCTTCTGGGCATAATTTTCGCTGTCACCTGTTCTGAACTCGCAGAGTATTCGGTTTTCGCCCTCGCTGCCGTTCAAAATAAGATGTATGCTGTTGAGGGCAAGCGGTGACTTTCCGCTTATAACGAGCCTGCTCGGCTGTTTTTCAGAGAAATCGAACTCGCCGAAATCAAGCATAACATTGTTGCCTATCTCGGTCACACACTTTTCGCCCTTTGTGAACTTGTCACCATAAATGTTGTCAGCATCAGCCGCATTATTCACCGCAAATTCACGGCTCACCTTTTCAAAGTTGAAACCGCCCACTTGGAAGCCGTCCTCAGTGAGGATACAAAGTGTCTCAATACCCTTGAGCTTTCTTGAAAGCTTGAAAGTTTCAGGCTTGAAGATCATCCACTCAGGCTCTTTGTGATAACTAAACGTGCCAAGAAGCTTGCCACCCTCCTCAGGTATCCCGTCATAAAAGCTTATCTTAACAGGGTCAAGGGTGTTCGCCCATATCTGCACCGTAACAGTGTCAGAGCCTGCACTGCCGAAGTCAAGATTATCATATGCCGCCCATGATGTTACCCTGCCCATTGCAAAGCCTACACCCTTCTTCATGCCGCTTGAAACGTTGTCACTCGCCCTTGTGAATAGTCCGCCGATAACAAACTGATAAGGGTCGGTAAGTGCGCTTCCAAGACCCTGTGCAGTGAATTTGAGCACAGAAATGATGTGATAACGCTCAGTGCCGTTTTTGCACATTGCACGAAGCCAGAAGCTTCCGTCGCCCTTTGCTTTCACCCTTACACCGTCTGCTGTTACATCGCATTCTGCAAGATTAGATGTTATACCCTTTTCATTTGTTACCCTGAACTCTATATCCTCAGCATAATCCGAATTGGCAGGGAGTGCCTTATATTTCACTGTTATCTCAGGGTTATCCTTGTCAAGAGTAAGAGTATCAGTATAAAGCTCTATTTTTCTCACAGGTATCTCGTCTGTCCTGCCGCACTCGGCAGGAGCAAATGCCACGTTTTCAAGTGATGATGTGCCGCTGTCATATTCCGCCTCAACAGCATCAAGGGTAACAACACAGTCTGGCAGACCCTTTGATGTGAGCGTTACCTTTATCTCCCCCGTCTTATCAGCCACACCAATAACAGCAAGCATTTTTCCTGAGAAAAGCCTGCGTGATGTGCCTTTATACTGGTCATAGTCTGTGCTGTCGCCGTTGTCAAGACCCATAAGCCTTGCCGCACCCTGAACGCTCACGTTCACACGGTTGTTGGCGTTTGCACAGAAAATGCCGTCCTTGTCAAACGCGGATATCTCAATATAAACAAGGTCAGAGCCGTCTGCAAGTATCTCTGTCTTGTCAGGGACAGCTTCTATTCTAACAGCGTCCCCGAATGAACGCTGTATATCCTCTGCGATGATATTTCCATTCTCGTCATATGCAACAGCTTTAAGCTCGCCCTTTTCATATGGTATGATATAGTTCGCTGTCAGCTCCTTGCCATGCTTGTGGTCGATATCATATGCACCCATTGAAACGCCGTCCTTGAAAAGCTCAACTCTCGGAGCATTTGAGCAAACTCTCACGTCACAAGGAAGTCCGTCGCTGAAATCCCAGTATGGGAAAATATGCACGAACGGGTCGTCCTTATAGTCTGTCCACTCGGCACGGAAAACATATGCACTGTCTTTTGCAAAGCCTGCTGTGTCGAACTGACCGAAGTAGGAGTTTTTCGTGCTGTATGGAGTAGGCTCGCCTATGTAGTCAAAGCCTGTCCAAATGAACTGACCTGCACAGTATTCAGCGTCACGGTCAGGGATAATGCAAGCCTCAGTGTTCTTTGCGCCCCAGCCTGTACAGCTATTGCCCAAAGATGAACACTGCTCGTCATCGTCAGTTAGCAAGGTTTCAGACAGCGGGAAATGATAAATTCCACGGCTCTGAACAACAGAAGCCGTTTCACTGCCGTATATCATCCAATCAGGGTGAGCGGCGTGGTGTTCCTCATAAAGCCTCTCGCCGTAGTTATAGCCTGCAAGCTTGAGAATATCAGCGCATTTCTGACCGTTCTCCCACTGCATATAGTTAGAGCCGAATGTGACATAGCCGTTGCCCTCAGGGTCATGGAGCTTAACGAGCCTTTTGAGCCAAGCCGTTACCTCCTGACCTCTCTCGTCAGCGTGAGTGTCAAAAATCTCATTTCCCACACTCCAGCCTATGATAGAAGGGCGGTTTCTGTCACGGCGCACCCATGAAGCAACGTCCTTTTCTACCCACTCATCAAAAAATCTAGCATAGTCATAGTCGGTCTTTGACCTCTCCCACATATCAAAGCCCTCAGAGAGAATGAGCATACCTGTTTCGTCAGCGATGTCCATAAACTCCTCCGCAGGCATATTGTGAGAGGTTCTGATAGCGTTGATGCCCATTTTGCGTAGCTTTTTAAATCTTCTCCTTATAGCCGCAGGATTGGAAACTGCCCCAAGACAGCCGTTGTCATGGTGTTCGCATGAGCCGTGGAGCTTAACGTGTCTGCCGTTGAGATAAAAACCGCTGTCGCACTTGAATTTGATAGTCCTGAAGCCGAATTTCTGACTTATACGCTGTACACATCCGCCGTCAACAATAATTTCCGACACCATGGTGTAAAGCACAGGCGAGGTGATATCCCAAAGCTCAGGGTCTTTCACTGTCATGGTCTGAGCGGTGAGAGAATAGCTTACGCCTTTTACACGCACCGCCTCAGGTATGCAGGAAATATCCGCCCCACAAGCGTCAGACTCATAGCTTGCCACCTCTTTGCCGTCCTTGTCAAAAATAGTGTTCCTGATGCGGATTCCCCCAAGAGGAGTACCCACAGGACGAAGCATCTCAGCCTTCACAGTCACCTGCCAGCCGTCCTCCTGCTTTGACGTGGTGATATAAATGCCGTCATTGCCGAAACGTACCTCAGGGCTTTCGCAAAGCCAAACCTTTCTGAAAATGCCTGCTCCTGAATACCACCTGGAGTTTGGCGCGTGGTGATCCACACGGACAGTAACAACATTCTCTCCGTTCTTGACAAGGTCGGTGATATCGAACATAAATGCCGAGTAGCCGTATTTCCACTCCCCTGCCAAATCACCGTTCACATACACCTTGCTGTCCATGTAAACTCCGTCAAAGCGGATAAAAGTGCGTATGCCCTCTTTCTTTTGGTAAGAAAAAGCCTTTCTGTACCAGCCAGTAGAAGTTTCATATAGGTCATTTGTATCATAAATAAGCCAATCATGAGGAATGTCCACAGGCTTGAAAGCAAAGTCCTCTGAGTAGTCAGAGCCGAAAGCCGCCTTGTAAAATTCCCAATCGTTGCAAAAAAGCTTTCTGTCTAAGTATGTTTCACAGATATCCATAAAAACTCCTTTATATTTTACTTATCTGAATATGAAAATGTGCGTTTATCAAAGGCTTTTCAAGCTGATATTTCTCCGCAAGCCTTGGTCCGCAGGAGTTAGAACCTACCCCTGCCATTGCATAGTCAACGCAGATAACATTGCTCTCGCACCTTTCAAGCTCATAGTTATGCGCCTTTGCCGCAAGCTCCTCCTGCGAAAACTGAGAAGCGTTGAATGAAAACTCCTTGTCAGCGGTAAACTTCACCTTAGTGTCCCCACCGCACACAGTGAGATATCTGCACCCATAGTGCGATGAATTTTCCTGCGGTCTTATATAGTCCTCGTGCATATCCCCGATATCAGCCGCAAATCTGCCCATATAGCAAGCCTGACGCTTGTCAATGTAGCTTTCTGTAGGACCATATCCGAAATATTCCGCCTTTGAAAAGTCCCTTGGCATGAAAAGCCTTATACCGAACCTTGGAAGCATATCTATCTTATTTGAAAACTCCGCTTCGCATTTTATGTCAAGCCCACTGCCGTCAATAACATAAACAGCTTTCAGCCTGCAAAACGGCTGTTGTATAGACCAGCCAAAAGACTGTGTGACGCTTATCTCCGCTCTGTCCTCGCCCGCTGAAAGCTCACAGCCGTAGCTTTTCACATCAAAGTCATTAAGATGCACCTTGTACCAATTGTACTTCATAACATCATTATCCGTAGGCGCACGGAAGAAGTTATACTGCAAAGGTCTGTCAAGAAGCTCTCTGCCGCCGAATTTCACAGAAACAAACGCCGACTTACGCTTGTCAAAGCGGTAAACAACATCTCCCACTGTCACAGTGATATCAAGAGGCGTTTCCACAGCCTCAACATTTTCTTTCACCTCAGCGACCTTACAAGCCTTGCCCTCTGCTATCCTAAGTTGATCAAAGCACACCTCATAGCCATTTTCACAATAATCAGTGTCCTCCTTTGCAGTGAAAATAAACCTTATGAATGTTTCATTTTCATACTCCGCTGTATCATTGGGAACATTCACCACAGTGCTTCCCATAGGCTCGATGTCAAAATCCACTCTGCCGATATGTATAATACCGTTTTTGTCCGTTATCTCATAGTGGCAATCGAGAATATCCCCGGCGTTCACAAACTCAAGTGTGCTTGAAAAAACAAAGCTTCCCTCGCTTTCCCCTTTTGTTACTCGCACAGGTCTGTATACCTGCTTTACCTCAAGAAGTCCTGTGTGTGGCGTTCTGTCAGGATAAACAAGACCGTCCATGCAGAAATTGCTGTCATTGTGCCTTTCCCCGAAATCTCCGCCGTAGCCGTATTTTATCTTACCATCAGCCGTCTTACCAAGCGGTACAGAATGGTCGCACCACTCCCACACAAAGCCGCCGCAGAAACGCTCATTGGAATAGAACACATTGTGATAATCCTCCAGATCACCAGGGCCGTTTCCCATGGCGTGGCAGTATTCACACTGCACGAGAGGTCTGTTTTCCTCAGGCTTTTCAAGATAGCCTTTCAGCCCGTTTAAATCCCAGTACATACCCGAAACTACGTCAAGCACGCTGTCGGAAGTTCCGTCAAGGCAGTGTGTGCTTTCATAATGCACAAGCCTTGTATCATCAAGCCTCTTTATAAGCTCAGCTTCATCAAGCATATTTTTGCCATATCCGCTCTCATTACCCAGCGACCAGAACACCACGCAAGGGCGGTTGATGTCACGCTTTACAAGACATTCCGCACGATCTTTTATGGCATTGCCAAACCTCTCGTCGCAAGCAAGCATTGCAATGCCGTTGTAATCTGAATAGTCCCACTTGTAGTCATAATAGACCTCCACACAGCCATGTGACTCCAGATCCGCTTCATCAATAACATAAAGCCCCAGTCTGTCGCAAAGCTGATAAAACACAGGGGAATCAGGATAATGCGACGTTCTCACAGCGTTTATGTTGTGCTTCTTCATAAGCACAAGGTCAGCTTTCATCTGCTCATAAGAAGCATAATATCCCGTGTCAGGATAGCTGTCATGACGATTTACACCCTTGAACTTCACCGCCCTGCCGTTTATCTTAACAACGCCCTTATCCACCTTTACATTTCTGAAGCCAACCTCCTCACCGATAACCTCGTCGCCTGCATTGATAGTAAGCCTGTAAAGATAAGGCGTTTCAGCACTCCAAAGCTTGACGTTCTCTAACTTTATCTCAACGCTCTCACCGTCATAAGCCGAAAACTGAGCCATTGTAACACCATCATCATCGCAAAGCTTTGCCGAAACATCACAGCCGAATACCGTAAACTCCAGCCTTGCAGAGCCATTTTCACCGAGAACAGTTTTCACGATATAATTTTCAAGACGCATTTTCGGTCTTGACAGCACATAAACATCTCTGAAAATTCCCGAAAGCCTTATCTTGTCCTGATCTTCAAGATAAGTTCCGTCGCACCATTTCAGCACAGCGGCAGTAATGATATTCCTGCCCTCAGCGAGATATGGTGTAATATTAAACTCAGCCGTAGCGTGAGAAACCTGTGAATATCCCACAAAGCTGTCGTTCACATACAAATAAACGCAGCTGTCAACGCCCTCGAACACAAGCACCCTGTCCATGCCGTCAGGGGAATAATTATATTCACGCTGATAAACTCCCACAGGTATATCGTCAGGCACAAAAGGCGGGTCAAATGGTATTGGATAGCACACGTTCGTATACTGCGGCTTGTCATAGCCGTAAAGCTGCCAGTTTGACGGCACTGGGATAGTGTTCTCAAACTTTTCATGAATAAAATCGTCCTCTAGGTCTATTATGCTGTCATAATAACGAAAACCCCAGTTGCCGTTTAAAAGCTCCATTCGCTGAGAATTTTTACGGTCCTCAAAAGGATCCTGCCCCTTTGCAAACGGCACAAAATAGCAGTGCTTGTCAAGCGTGCCAATGTGCAGCGCCTGAGTATCCTCATGATATATCATTTTCGATCTTGGCGAATTTTCCGCCGCAAGCTTTAAAATATCCATAGCTGTTCTCCTTTACAAGTTTATAAATTACTGTAATTATTTTATCAGCTATTGACAGGCAAGTCAATGAATGATATTATTAATTTATAACAATATGAATATGGAGTTGATATTTTTGTTCTTTGCCGATTATCCTATCCTGGGAAACGAAAAGTCCCTGCCACTATATCTGCAAAATATGGGTCAGCAGCACTGTCAGGATCACCTTATAAGACCCGAGGGCTATCACTATGACCAGATACTCTACTGCACCAAAGGCAGCGGCACGCTTATCTTTGAGAATAAAGCCATTCCCATACCACATGATACCGCCATATTCATACCCGCTGAGACGCCCCACGAATACTATCCGGAAGAGGATATATGGGACATCCACTGGATAGTCCCCTGCGGATATGCCGCCAAGGATATCCTTACCCAGTTCGGCCTTACCGAGCTTAAAACCTTTCACCTCAGCGACACAAAAATGCTCGAGCATATTTTCCGCAAAATGCACAATGCTCTGCGAACCGACAGTATTTTCGGCAATTACAAAGCCTCTGGCTATTTGTATGATTTTCTTATGGAGTTTTACCGCCTTATCGCCTACAAAGACCCTGCCACGTCAGTATCCTCCGCCCTTATGAAAGCACTGGACTACATAAACTACAACTATTTTTCCCCTATCACAATGGACGAGCTTTGCAGTGTGTCAGGAGTAACTAAACAGCACCTTTGTCTGCTTTTTCGCAAAAAACTCAGTATGCGTCCAATGGAATACATCGCAAAACGTCGTATCCAAGAAGCCAAAGCCCTGCTTACCGGTACAGAAAAAAGCATCGAGCAGGTAGCCGAGGAAACAGGCTTTTGCTCAGAAAGCTATTTCTGCAAGCTTTTCAAAAGATACGAGGGAATGACCCCCTCCGCTTTCCGCCAGATCAAATAACCACAAACAAAAAAAGAGCCGCCCAAAGGCAGCTCAATTATGCAGAAAATTAGCCCTGCTCCTTCATCTTAGCGAAACACTCGCTACAGTAAACAGGTCTGTCCTCTCTTGGCTTGAAAGGAATAACAGCCTCGCCGCCGCAAGAAGCACAAGTTGCTGTGTAAGTCTGTCTTTCAGACTTTGTAGCAGCCTTTCTTGCATCTCTGCAAGCTTTACATCTCTGTGGCTCATTTACGAAACCTTTCTCAGCATAGAACTCCTGCTCTCCTGCTGTGAAAACGAACTCGTTTCCGCACTCCTTACATACTAATGTCTTGTCTTCGTACATGGTTCTTACCTCATTACATAAAATTGTGCCTAGTCGGATTTGCACCGACACCTTTGAATAAACAACGCTCTGCTATTAAGCTATACGGCCATATTCCTATCTCAACAGTGATCTCAATTTCCGTCTGACTCTCTGCATTGCATTGTCTACCGCCTTTTCCGACGTGCCCAAGCCTAATGCTATCTGATTGTATGACATTCCTCTCAAAAACGATTGAAATACCTGCCATTCCTGCTCCGAAAGTGCAGAAGTGATCTTATCATAAAGCTCATTCAGCTCCTCACGCTCCACTACGACCTCCTCAGGTACAGTGCCACCGCCGCCAAGAATAGCCTCAAGGTCAGCTTCCTCGCCGCCTGAAAGAAGTGCATTTCTGTGAACAGATGAAATGATCTTATTTTTTATACATTTTGTAGCGTAAGTTGAAAACTTCGCATTTTTGTCTTCACGATAGGTCCTAACCGCACCCAGAAGCCCCATAAGCCCCTCTTGGACAAGATCCTCGTGAACCTCAGCGCCATATTTTTTTGCCAGAAACTCCACCGTACAGATATATCTCGCAATAAGCTCACCGATAGCCGTTTTGTCACTCTGTGCATTTAGCACAAGCTGCTCATCTGAAAGCTTTTCCTGCTGATCCTGCCGATCGCCTCTCAAAAAATACCGCCCACCTAATCGTAGAAATTACCGCAAAGCCCCATTCTGACGCCACTGCGTAATGTTATAATACCATTTTAGACCATAAAAGTCAAGAGAATTGACGAAATCCGCCGTCCCTGTGAAAATATTTGTAACATACCACAGTTTTAAGAATGTATTCTTGTGATTTTCAACAAACAAAAAGTCAGCCGTGTCGAAATACACGGCTGACCGCAATTTACGCAACTTTGATGTTATACACGGCAGTATTTTGCTCTGCCATCGCTGAAAATATCCCCTCCGTGGCAATCGTCAGCCACAACAAGAGGAAAATCCTCAACGTAAAGTTTTTTCACAGATTCACAGCCCAGCTCCTCAAAAGCCACTACCTCACAAGACTTTATGCAGTTGCAGGCAAGTGCGCCCGCACCGCCTATAGCACAGAGATAGACCGCACCATTTCTTATCACGGCGTCCCTTACCTCTTGTGATCTCTCGCCCTTGCCGATCATTCCGCCCAATCCAAGATCAAGCAATCTCGGTGCAAACCTGTCCATTCTTCCTGAAGTGGTCGGTCCGCATGAACCGATAGGCTTTCCCTCAGGTGCAGGAGTAGGTCCGGCATAGTAGATAACAGCGTCTTTCAAAGGGATAGGGAGCTCCTTTCCCTCGTCAAGCAAAGCATTGAATCTTTTATGTGCAGCGTCCCTTGCAGTGTACACAACGCCCGAAAGCAATATCTTGTCACCGCATTTAAGCTCTCCGCTCACCGCTTTAAGCTCCTCGGAACGCACCTTTCTTATTTCCGACATGACAAACTATTATTCAGCGTCATCATCGCTTACAAGAGAAAGACCATCGTCAATAAGATCTCTTGCAGTGTTTACAGCACCGATACTATTGCCATACAGATCGTTAAGTGATGTAACGAGCTGCTGAACAGTTTCGCTCAGACTTGTGAACTGTGTCTTAACAGACTCTCTCAGATCAGCAGACTGTGCTCTGATGTTCTTAGCTTCGTTCTTAGCGTCGCTTACTACCTTTGCAGCCTCAGCATTTGCCTTTGATGTTACGTCAGCGGCTTCTGCGTTAGCCTTTGATGTAACAGCCTCTGCCTCTGCATTAGCCTTAGAAGTTACCTCGGCAGCCTGCTTGTTTGCTGCACTTGTAACAGCTTCAGCTTCCTGCTTAGCGGCAGCCGTCATTGCAGCAGCGCTTGACTTAGCTGTCTGAAGTGTAGTATCAGCCTCTGTCTGAGCATTTGTAACAAGCTTCTGTGCCTGTGCGTTTGCGTCAGCAAGAACCTGATCCTGAAGCTGCTTAGCTTCATCTTCCATCTGCTTAGCTGCCTTCTTAGCTTCCTGAACGACCTTATTAGCTGTGTTCTGAGCTTCCATGAACACGCTTCCAAGATCGAATGCAGGAGTGGCTGTGCCGGCATTAGCCTCAGCAGTTTCGAGCTTTTCTTTAAGATCCTCGATCTCCTGCTTCTGCTTTTCAAGCTCAGCGTCCTTTTCAGTTACCTGCTGCTCATAGTCAGCGATACGAACCTTCATTGTATCAGTATTAGCCATAAGCTCGGCTATCTTGTTTTTAGCCTCTTCTACCTTTTTCTCAAGTTCCTTCTTGCCCTCGAAGTCCTGCTTCTGAGCGCCGCCCTGCTTCTCAAGACGTTCGATAGTTTCGTTCTGGTCATTGACCTGAGCCTCAAGAGTATAAATTTTAGAAGTAAGGTCGTCTACATAAGCAAGAACGTCCTGCTTATCAAATCCGCCGACTCTAACCGTTCTTAAATAACCATTACTAGCCATTTCAATCCCTCCACATTAGTGATTATCTCTATTATACAATAAACCACGTTATTTTTCAACTGATTTAAGCCGTTTTCAAAAATTTCATTATTCCATACAAAATAGCAACTGAAATTTATACAAAATGTCTTAAAATCATATTTATCACAGAATAATTATATCAAATTTTCCGTAAGATTTCAAGTGCTTTTGCGAAAAATTTTCAATATCATGATAATTTTCTGAGAATACGAAAATCTCTTTAATTATGTAAACGTTTTCTGATTTTGGTTCAAACAAGGCGGACAGCGTAAACGCCGATCCGCCTTTGAAAGCATTATTACTTGTTCTTGAAGATATTAAAGATATCGTCGTAATAATTTGGATTATCAGCAGCCTTAACGCCAGCCTTGTGCATCGCTTCAGCGTCAGCCTTTGCGTCGTCAGCCTTCTGAGTAAAATTTGCAGTATATGTTGTCGCAGCCTTTGGCGCAGCAGCCTCAGGAACGTCATCTCTGTCAACAAAGTCAGCAGCGATAACAGTAACGTCCATAGCGTCCTTAGTATCAGGATTTGTACCGTTACCAAAAATGATCTCAACGTTATCGTCAGCAGCGTCTGCTATAGCAGCAGTAAGCTCGTCCATATCGCTGATAAGAAGATCCTCGCTCATTGTAACATTTACGATAAGTCTTCTCGCACCCTTGATAGAAGTTTCAAGAAGGTCGGAAGAAATTACCTGATTAATGATATCCTGTACTTTATCCTTGCCCTCGCCGTGACCAATAGCAATATGCGCTCTGCCTGCACCCTTAAGAATAGTAGTAACGTCAGCGAAGTCAACGTTGATCTCATCATGTCTTGTAATGATCTCAGCGATAGCGATAACGTCTGTCTTAAGAACTTCATCAGCGATAGCATAAGACTGCTTCATAGTGAGGCGCATCTCGTTTGTGATAAGGTTCTGGTTAGGGATAACGATAAGAGCGTCAACGTGCTTGATAAGAGCCTCGATACCCTTTTCTGCTCTCTCCATTTTCTTAGCGCCCTCAAATTTGAAAGGCTTTGTAACAACTGCGATAGTGAGCTTGTCAAGTGACTGTGCGATCTCAGCAACTACAGGTGCAGCACCAGTACCTGTTCCACCGCCCATACCTGCTGTGATGAATACCATATCAGCGTCCTTGATAGCGTTCTCGATCTCGTCCTTGCTTTCCTGAGCGGAAGCCTCGCCGATCTCAGGCTTTGCACCTGCGCCCAGACCGTGAGTAAGCTTCTCACCTATCTGGATCTGTGTGTGTGCAGCTGACTTATGCAGTGCCTGGATATCAGTATTAACAGCGATATATTCAACATTTCCCTCGATACCGGCCTGTGCGATACAGTTAAGTGCGTTTCCACCGCCGCCACCGACACCGATTACCTTGATCTTTGCGCCTACGACTGGCTCTTCAACATACTCGTAACCCATAATAGAACTCCTCCTAAAAGCGAATTTTCATACTTCTCCGTATTTTTACATATCAATTTATCAAATCAAAAATAAAATGCAAAAAAGCCTATGTGCCGAATATGCACATAAATAGATACAATAATATATTATCATACTTTTGTCAAAAAGTAAAGAACTTAAATGAAACCATTATAAATTTTTTATTAATTATCAATAAAACGACTGATTTTTCAGTTTCATTTGTGTATACTATACAATTAGTTATCCTGACCCCTACCAATCTGTGTTCGTCTGACCGTCCACATAGCCGTTGTCAGCATATCCATTGTCGGTATAGCCCTGATCGCCGCCGTTATCATATTGCCAGTCGGTGTTTCCGTTCTCGTTTGTCCACTGATCTGTGCCTGCATTGTCGGCGTCATTATTGCCGTCCCATGCGTTGGTATCATCGTCGTAGCCTTGGTTATCGTCACCCGTCCAAGCATCACCATTGTTCCATGTGTTGCCGTCATCAATATTAGTATCAGCCGACACCGCACTGCTGCTGTCATCAGGCTTTGCAGAGCTTGTGTCGTCAGGCTTTGACGACTCGTCCTGCGATTTCGGAATAGCCGAAATGCCGCTGTCAGCACCGTTGTAAATAAGCGTACCCTCGTAATCGTCAGTAATGCTCTCGTCAATTACCGCCTTAAGATATGTAAGCTTGTATTCCATATCCACTGAGCTTCCAAGCTTTATTTCAAGCCTGCCGTCATACATAAGCTTGATATCCGAACGGGTGGTCAGGTCAATAGAGTCTATATTTTTAAATTTCAGGTCATGAAGATCATTCAGAAGCTCTTTAAGAATATCCGCCTTAAATGAATCCTCCGAGGCAAGCTTGTCGCCCTGACTAAGGCTTTTAAGCTCAAAGCCCTTTACAACAGGTATATCCCCTGTCGGAGCAGGATTTTTCGTTTCAAGTATCTTTCCCGAAGCAGACAGCACATAGTATGAATTTTTATACTCGATATCAGCCGCCTTTTCGGCCTCTGTGCAGGTTATAACAAGTGTTGACGGAAATTTCTTTGTGACCTTGACATCATCAAGATACACAAGAGTATCTTTCAAACGCTTTTCAACTATATCCGTATTCGTCCTCACAAGGTTCTGTCCCGTTGAAACGCCGCCCACGCCAAGGACCTGATCCTGTTCGTAAAGGGTAACGCCCTCTATTTTTATCTCCGACACATTAAAAAACAAAAACATACTCAGCACCAGCAGCAGCGCTGCAGCCGCAAAAAATCCGGCAACATACACGTTGCGCATATTCACTGTCTGCCGACGTGCCGCAGGCCGCTGTGAGTTCTTTCTGTTTTCCTTGTAAGTTCCGTTCATTTTACTCTTTCCTAACTGCTAGTAATTTACACGTTTTATGTTTCCGCCCAGAAGCGTAAAAGCATTTTCAATGCAGTCATAGCCCCTGTCCATAAGCTTTATATTAGTGAGAGATGTTTCTCCCTCTGCCGAAAGCGCCGCCACAGCCAACGCCGCACCGCCTCTAAGGTCAGGCGCACGGACTTTTGCTCCGTAAAGCTCCTTCACGCCCTCGATAACAGCCACTTTTCCCTCTGTCTTTATATCCGCACCCATTCTCACAAGCTCGTCAACATGGCGGTAGCGGTTTTCAAAAATATTTTCCACCACCACACTGGTGCCTTTTGCCTTAGCAAGTGCCGCCGTGACTATCGCCTGAGCGTCCGTAGGAAATCCCGGGTAAGGCATAGTCCTCACCGTCCGCACAGCTTTTAGCTGTTTAGGCGCTTTTATAAATATCCTGTCCTCATATAGAAATACCTGACAGCCCATTTGCTCAAATATAGGTATGACCGCACGGATATCCCCTGCCCTTGCCCCAAGCAGACCTATCTCACCGCCTGTTGCCGCCGCCGCGCTCATAAAAGTCGCCGCAACTATCCTGTCAGGCATGACAGAGTATTCACAGCCGTGTAGCTTTTCCACACCGCTTATTGTTATCGTTCCGCCCCCTGCGCCGCTTATCTTTGCACCGCAGCAGTTCAGAAACTCCGCAAGATCGCATATCTCAGGCTCTCTTGCCGCATTGTATATCACCGTGTCGCCCTTTGCCAGAACAGCCGCAAGCATGATGTTCTCAGTCGCTCCCACAGAGGGGAACGAAAGATCTATCCTAGCCCCTCTAAGCCCTCTCGGGCAGGTGCAGCTAAGCACGCCATACTCCTCGTTTATCCTGACGCCCATTTTTCTAAGTGCGCACAGGTGCATATCTATAGGTCTCGGACCAAGCTCACACCCTCCCGGGAATGACAGCCTGCATTCACCTGTTCTTCCAAGAACAGCTCCCAGAAAAACGATAGACGAACGCATCTCTCTCATAAGCTCATCTGGCACAAAGGTCTTTACAGCGCCCCTTGTGTCCACAGTAACACAGCCGTCCTCACGGCTGCACCTTGCCCCAAGCACCGACAGAATGCGACAAGCCGCAAATACGTCCGAAAGCGCAGGACAGTTATGTAGCCTGATCTCTCCGTTTATAAGAACACACCCTGCCAGCAGCGGCAGAGCTGCGTTTTTTGCTCCCTGAACGGTTATCTCTCCGTTCAGCCTGCTTCCTCCCTGAATGATAAGCCGTTGCATAAGCGTCGCTCCTTTTAAGGTTTTGACTTATCTTATGCAGGACCGCCCATATAGGTTAAAGCTATCTGTTGATATATATCTCTATAGCGTTTGAAACAGGCATAAAAGCAGGCAAACAAGGCAGATAGGAGTCCTTGCCTATCTTCTTTTTCATATCCTTAGTTGAAAGTATCATGCCGGTAACGCAATCGTCAAATGTACCATCGTCCATATCAGTGATATTCACAAGTATCCTTACAGTGACCTCCCTGCTGGAAAACGGAGGAACAGTGTCGCCTATAACCTCGCCGTCGCTGTTTGTTGTAACGCTGGTCGCATAGCATACCGCATTGTCATATTCTGAAGAAACATGGCTGATCTCATACTGCGGTATCTTTATCTCAAAAGGAGACGGGTTTTTGATATTGAACACTATATCTGCAAAACGGTAGCTTGAACTCAACTCAGAACCAAAAGCTTCTTCGTTGTATACAGAATAATTTGACAGCGCATATGTTTTAAAATCCGTCATACCCATTGTTTTGAACACGTTGTCATCATATCTAACCACGCTCTTGTCTGCGTCGTTGAAAAACAGCGGTGGGAAGAAGAACACCATAAGCGCAAGCACGATAATAACAGCCACAACTGTCTTTATTATCTTGCTACGCTTTACATATGAATCTCCCACCTTTACTCCCTTGCTAAGACCTTTCGCCGCCTGCGCAGGCATAGCCGCAGCGTCCTCAAGGAAATCGTCCTCTTTGTCGTCCTCTTCCTTGTGCTTGGTAGGGTCATCGTAAGTCTTTGTGGCACGGTCGAACTCCCCTGCCTTGTTAAACTTTTCTCCGTCAAAAATCTCGTCGGCGGTGCGGTTCACTCCGCTGCCCTTGAACTTTTTATCTGACAGCTTTTTTATCTTGTCAACATCAGGCACTTCAATGCTGTCCATTGAAGCCCTCTTGTTATACTGTCTGTAATTCTTATCCATTATTTTATCCCCTTAAATTTTACGTTCCTTATCCCTTAATAAGCGGCTCTAAAGCCTTGAATATCCTGTCCTCAGTATCGGCAACATGAAGCTTTGCAGCGTTTTCCGAGCACTGTCTGAGCTTCTCAGGGTCTTCTATAAGCCCCTTTACAGTATCAATGAAAAGCTTTTCCGTCAAGTCTTTTTCTTCGATAACAAAGCCTGCTCCTGCGTTTTGCAATACCATGCCGTTGTAATACTGATGATTTTCAGCCACCATAGGCGACGGGATAAGCACAGAAGCTCTGCCCATTGCTTCAAGCTCCGCCAGCGAAGCTGCTCCGCACCTTGATATAACAAGGTCAGCCGCAGCCATTGCCACAGGCATATTGATATAATCCTTTATGATACGTCTGCTGTTGTTGATATCTATACCCATAGCCCTGAGCTTTTCAGGATAATCCTTATATCCCTGATAAGTGCCGTAGGAATGTATATGACACACCTTAACATCATTGTCCTGATACCATTTCAAAAGCTTTGCGATATTCTCATTAAGCACTCTCGCACCCAGACTTCCGCCTGTTGAAAGCACACATATTTCATTTTCATCAAAGCCAAGCTGTTTTTTAGCCTCCGACTTTGACATGGTGTTGAAAGCTCCCCTTACAGGCAGACCTGTCACCACAGTCTTGGCATTTTCGGGCATATACTTTTCTGCCTCTTTCACAGTGAGCATAACAACGTCTGCAGACTTTGCAAGTATCTTGTTTGTCACGCCCGGAAAAGCGTTCTGCTCGTGAATAGCCGTCTTTATGCCCATTTTAGCGGCTTTTCTAACTATAGGTCCTGAAACATATCCTCCGGTTCCTATAACAAGATCAGGCTTTGCTTCCTTTATTATCTTCTTTGCAGTGCTTCCTGACTTTACAAGACACCCTGCCGCATGGATATTTCTTTTGAGATTTACCCAGTTAGGCTTTCTCTGAAAGCCCTCTATCTTTATAGGATAGAACTTATATCCCGCCGCAGGCACGAGCCTAGCCTCAAGCTTTTCAGGATTTCCCGCAAAGCTTATCTCAGCGTCAGGATAATGTTTTTTTATTATTTCCGCAATGGCAAGAGCAGGATTTACATGACCTGCCGTGCCTCCGCCTGCAAGTAAAACTCTGAGCATAGAACTAATACCTCTTTACTTTTTTTTGATGCACTGACGTGAAACGTTGAGCATGATACCCATTTCTGCAAGCTGTATCATCAGTGCAGTACCGCCGTAGCTGAAAAACGGCAGTGAAATACCCGTGTTAGGGAAAGCGTTGCAGGCTACCATAATGTTGAAAAGTGCCTGCGAGCCTATCTGTATTGTTATACCAGCCGCAAGAAGCATACCAAAACGATCCTTGCTTCTTGAAGCGATCATGAAGCCCTCGATTATAAAAAGCACAAACAGCAGTACCACCACCATTGCACCCACGAAGCCAAGCTCCTCGCAGATAATAGCGAAAACGAAGTCGTTTTGCGACTCAGGCAGATAGTATTTTTGCCTTGACTCTCCAAATCCAAGACCAAACCAACCGCCCGAACCTATAGACAATAGAGATTCATAGGTCTGGAAGGTCTTTCCGCTAGGGTCGGATTCAGGATTTTTCCAGCTCTGTATACGATCTGAAATATAAGAAAAGCCTGAGCCTGACGCCATTTTATATATCAGCAGCAGCACCCCGAAAACAGCACACACACCGATAAATTTCCAGAAGGTCTTTTTTGGCATACCGCTTATGAACATCATAGACACGCCCATGATACCCACCAGCATAACAGCCGACATATGCCTCTGTAAAATAAGCACCAACGCCACCGCACCCATTATCACAGTAAACGGTATAATACAGAATTTCCAATCCTTGAACTTAGGATAATTCACTGACATTATGTATGCGAAAATAATAATGAACGTTACCTTCAGAAGCTCCGACGGCTGAAAGCTGATCGGGCCTATTTGTATCCAACGCTTTGCACCGGCAACGTCTATTCCGAAAAGAGCTGTATAAAACGTAAGAAGATATGTGGCGATAAACGCAATATATGCTATCTTAGTGTTCTGAAAGAAGTGATAATCAAGATAGCTCGTGGCAAACATCAGAAGAAGACCAAGTCCGGCAGACTTGAGCTGGCTCACCAGATAATAATATCCATCGTTATATTCACTCAGACCCCACGCATAGCTTGCAGAAAACATCATCAGAAGTCCGAATACAAGCAATACCATTACAAGAATGAAAAACGGCTTGTCTATCTCCGTAAGTATAAATCTGAATCTATGTTTTCTTTTTGCCTGTGCCACAGGTTGTTTAAGAGGAACGTGACTATTATACACTATGCTTCCGTCACGTTCACGTCTAGGACCTCTTATAGCCAAACAAACAACCTCCCAACAAAATCTCTATATGAAAAACTTTCCCGAATATATCAAAAACGCTATCGCCGCCGCAGCCCCTGCCACAGATATCACAGCGAATATCCCGATCACGGTGTGATCTCCGTGACCCTTTTTCTGCAAATGCTCATGAAGCGTGTAACCTTTCATAAGCAGCTTTTTTCTTATCTTAAAAACAATATACTGCAAAAGCCCGCAAGCTCCGTCAACGACCACAGACGCACCTGCCGGCAGGAAAACGAAATATTCTCCCGAAAGCAGCACCGCCATAGTCATAAGACCACCAAGCGCCAGCGCACCCGACTCGCCCAAATAAAGCTTCGCAGGACTGCACCCCCAAAAGAGAAAGCCTCCTGCCGCACCCATTGTGCAAACAGCAAAAAGCTGAGCAGCATCAGAGCCTGCCCCTGCCGCAAGACCACTTGACAACCCTGCCGAAAATATCAAAGCCGTAACGGCACACAGCCCGTCAGTGCCCGTGTCGGTCTTACCGCCTGCGCAATCGTGTATCTTCACCATGTTTATCCCCACTGTCATAAACAGCGGAAAAAGCGGATAAAAAAGCCTGCCGAACTGCACATAGCCCAAGTGAAAAGGCATAAGCACAGCCGTCTGCACTCCTCCGCAGTATCTAAGCCCCACGCATACACCAAGACATATAAGATACTCCATACATATCTTGTAAAAAGGCTTCATGCCTATGCCAAGCTTTTTCTCCTTAACATAGTCCTCCGAAAGCCCGATAGCCGTGAGCATCAAAACTCCGCCCAGAGCGATAAACACACGCCTCGAAAACTCTCCGTTCTCAAAACTCAGCACCGCCTGCGAGTCATAAAATATAACTCCCGTAACAATGCCGAATATAACGCAGAGCATTATGACAACTCCGCCGAATTTTGGCTCAGAGCCGTCCTTTGCGAACCTGTCGCCTATATAAAAATCGAATTTACCTGTTTTTATCCTGCGGAAATATGGTATGAAAACTCTGCCGAGAACATATCCCAGCACCATTTCACACCCCAGTATCACCGCCTGCACGCTCCAACTCATTTTGTCAGTGCATTGAACACTTCTTCAAGCTTCATTCCTCTGCTTCCCTTGAAAAGCACAGCGTCGCCCTTTGCAACTACCTCTTTCAAAGCCGCCGCAAGGTCATCTCTGCTTTCAAAGTGCCTGCAACTTTCCTTTGCAAAGCCCTTTTTCTCAGCACCCTCTATATAGCACTTTGAGTCCTCGCCAAAGCAGTAAAGCAGATCAGCCTTTGAAGCCGCAACATACTCTCCCACGTTTCTGTGATAGGTCTTTGAGTTCTTGCCAAGCTCCAGCATATCTCCAAGCACGCAAATGCGCTTGCCCTCCGCCTGTGCCTGTGAAAGCACCGAAAGGCTCGCTTTCATTGAGTCAGGCGCAGCATTGTAGCAGTCAACTATATATGTAACTCCGTCAATGACGGTAACATTCTGTCTTAAACCCTCCGGTTTGAACTGAGCAATGCCCTTTACAATATCCTCAGGAGGAATATCAAGCGCAAGGCCCACACAGAACGCCGCAAGAGCGTTCTTTACATTATGCTCTCCCAAGCAGTTTATCTGGGCGGCTATCTTTCCGCCCTCATAGTTTATAGTAAATGTTATGCTGTTGTCAACAGTCTTAACACCGCTTGCATAAACATCGCAGTCCTTCTTTGATACAGAATAGTAATAAACCTTTCTGTCAGAATGTAACTGCACTCCTGCAAGCAATTTATCATCACGGCAAAGTATCAGCGGAGCGTCATAAGCCGCACCGTCAAGTATCTCAAGCTTCGCCTTGAGAATGTTTTCCTGCGTGCCGAGATTTTCAATATGTGAAATGCCGATGTTAGTTATAACAGCCACGTCAGGCTGACATGACATTGACATTCTCGATATCTCCCCCTGATGTGACATACCCATTTCGATAACAGCCGCCTCATAACTGCTGTCAAGACCGAAAAGCGTCTGCGGCATACCTATCTCATTGTTGTGGTTGCCCTGAGTTTTCAGCGTCTTGTATTTCTGTGCCACAACAAGGGCTATCATATCCTTAGTGGTGGTCTTTCCCACGCTTCCTGTTACGCCAACTACCTTAACATCGAATTTAGACCTGTAATACCCCGCAATGTCAAGCAATGCCCTTGCAGTGGAGTCAACGATCATACATCTTGCACCCTCCACAGGTCTTTCCGTGACAACAGCCTCCGCACCAAGCTCCATAGCCTTTGCGGCAAAGTTGTGTCCGTCAAAATTCTCACCCTTTAATGCAATAAAAAGCGAGCCTGGCTTTATTGTTCTCGTATCGGTGGAGATATCGGAAATTTCAACGTCAGCAGGATAGCCGTAGCTTCCGTGAACCGCCGATATTATCTCCTGTAAGCTTAATTTTTCCATTTTAATTCTTATCCGCCAATTTCTCGGCAGTATCTCCTTTCCCTTTTCTTATAAATATATATCTATTTTCATTCATCGCCGAAATGATGCAAACGGGACATCGTATTTCTGCAAAGCAGAAATTGCGCTGCTACCCTACATAACAAATACGTTATTTTCTATCTCTTATCTGCCCTCAGCTTCAAGCTCTTTAAGAGCGTCCGCAACGACTTCTCTCTCGTCAAAATGTATCTTCACACCGCCTGCAAGTATCTGATAATCCTCATGACCCTTGCCGGCAAGCACGATTATATCGTCCTTTTCCGCATGATGTATAGCCCAGTGGATAGCCTCACGCCTGTCAACGATAGTTATGTAAGGAGTCGTCTTGCCCTCCAGACCAACCAGAACGTCGTTTATGATATCCTGCGGATCTTCATTTCTCGGGTTGTCGGAAGTGACGATAAGAAAATCAGCATTGTCCGCCGCAGCCGCAGCCATAAGGCTTCTCTTTGAAGCGTCTCTGTTTCCGCCACAGCCGAAAAGGCATTTTACCTTTCCGCTTGCACTGTTCTTTATAGCCGAAAGCACGTTCACAAGTGCGTCAGGAGTGTGAGCATAGTCGCATATAACAGTGAAATCTCTGCCCGTCGGAACTATCTCCGCTCTTCCTCTTACGCCCTGCATAGTGCCCAAAGCTCTGATAGTCTTGTCAACGTCAAATCCAAGGGTCTCACAGCAGGCTATAACAGCCAGCGAGTTTGAAACGTTGAAAAGTCCGGGCATATTGAATGAAACATTGTGCTTTATCTTTCCGTCAGTGAAAACATACTTCACACCGCTTGCTGAAAGCAGTATATCCTCTGCTCTGAAATCAGCCTTTGTACAGCATGAATAAGTTTTCGCAGGACAGCTTATCTCTTTGAGATACCTTCTGCCGTATTCATCATCAATGTTGATGATAGCGTTGTCAGATATAGTGAAAAGTATCTTCTTAGCCTGATAGTAATTTTCCATCGTACCGTGAACGTCAAGATGATCCTGCGTCAGGTTAGTGAAAACGCCTACCTTATAATGACAGCCTGAAAGTCTTTTCTGTTCCAAGCCCTGCGAGGAAGCTTCCATAACAACATAGTCGCACTTCTCATCAGCCATTTTTCTGAAAAGCTCATAAAGGTCATAAGGCTCAGGAGTCGTTCTTGCAGTAGGATAAACGTCGTCGCCTATCTCGTTCTGACAAGTGCCGATAAGACCAACCTTACAGCCGAATGAAGAAAGCACCTTCTTTATAACAGTTGTGATAGTCGTCTTTCCGTTAGTGCCTGTTACACCGATAAGAGTAAGCTCCTTTTCAGGGTGACCGAAAAATGCCGCACACAGCAGAGGGAAAGCCTCTCTTGTGTTCTCCACGATTATCTGACAGTCAAGCCCCAGATCTCTTTCGCAGACTACAACTGTACAGCCCTTTTCTATCATGTCCTTAGCAGCGTCATGTCCGTCAAAGGTCTTTCCTTTTATGCACACGAACATCGAGCCTGCCTTGACAGCCTTTCTTGTGTCGCTCGTGACGTCGCTTATCTCCATATCAGGCAGAGAAGTTTTCGCAACGTCCTTTATGATATCATATAGTTTCATAATTATCATTCCTTATCATGGTTTCTTACTGTGAGCCTACCGAGGTCACTGCAAATGTTACCGACACAGCCGTTCCCATTGGAACGCTCTGTCCTGCTCCCACGCTCTGATCGGACTGTGCAACTGCACCCTCCTCCTCATAGCCTGAGCCTTCTGCCGTCAAGTTAAGACCATACATATCAAGCGTAGCCTTTGCCTGCTCCTTTGTAAGTCCTTTAAGTTCAGGCACCGTAACAGTTTCTTCCTTGGCGTTTGCTTCTGTATAAAGCACAACCGATCCGCCATGCTCTATCTTTGCGGCAACAGGCGTCTGCTTAACAACAGTGTCGCCCTCGCCCTTGACCTTGACCTCAAGTCCAAGATCTTCAAGTGTCTTTTTGGCTTCCTCAACAGTATAATACTGAACGCTAGGTACTGATACCTGCAAGTCTGCAAGCTCGCTTTCGTCATACTCAGGGAAGATCCCCACATAAGGCAGAACGTCTGAAAGCACGTTCACGCATATAGGTGCTGCCACCTGGCTTCCGTAGAATTTCTCGCCCGTCGGGTGGTCTACCATTACGAGCATTACTATCTCCGGATCGTCAGCAGGAGCAAATGCACAGTATGAAGAAACATAGGTCTGACCCGTGATATCCTCGTCCATTTTCTGAGACGTGCCAGATTTACCGCCTATTCTGTAGCCTTTTATATAGCAGTTTGAACCCGGCTGACCCTCAACAACGCCTTCAAGTATCTCTCTCATAGTAGCGGAGGTGTCCTCAGAAATGACCTGACGTCTTACAACAGTGTCCATTTTCTTTACAATGTTGCCGTTCTCGTCAGTTATACTGTTCACTACCTGCGGTGTAACAAGATAACCGCCGTTTATAGCCGCCGAGTAAGCTGTTATCATCTGTATCGGCGTTACCTTATTTGTCTGACCGAATGAAGATGAAGCAAGCTGAACAGGGCCCATGTTGCTAAGTGGCATACTGATAGAATTTGATTCCGCAGGCAGGTCGATACCTGTCAGCTCGTTGAAACCGAACGCATTGTAATACTGACAGAACTTTTCAGAGCCAAGCTTCATGCCTATCTGAATGAATGCAGGGTTACATGAGTTTAGCATTGCCTGGGCAAAATCCTGCGAACCGTGGTCGGTAAATGACCAGCAGTGGAAAGTCGTGTCCTCCACCTGTATCTGAGTGCCGCAGCCAAAAATATCATTAAGAGTGATAGCCTTTTCTTCCAAAGCCGAAGCACCTGTTATGACCTTGAATACAGAACCCGGATTGTATGTTTCTGAAACCGCCTTGTTCTTCCACTGAAGCGACCATGCGTCAAGCTGTTTCTGCTTGTAATCGTTTGAATCTTCATCAAGCCCCGCAAGCTCCGCCGCCGTCTTTTCATCGGAGATAGCCGCAGGCTCGTTAGGGTCATAAGGATCAGAAGTCGCCATTGCGTATATCTGACCTGTCTTAGGATTCATTATGATACCGCAGGCTCTGTCAGTAGGCTGATTTTCCTCAACTGCCTTTGCAAGCTCTTTTTCAAGGATATACTGAATGTTGGCGTCGATATTCAGATTAAGATCGTCGCCGTCCTGAGCGTCATAGCTCTGCTTGTATCTGTATGGTATCTCAGTTCCGTCGCTTGCCTTTGCAGTGATTATCCTGCCGTCAATGCCGCTGAGATAATCGTCATAGTAAGCTTCAAGACCATATATGCCGTTGCCCTCATAGTCCGTGTGACCAAGAACAACAGAAGCAAGAGTATTCTGTGGATAAAGTCGCCTTGTGGTAGGGTCGCACCTTACGCCGTCAATGCCAAGCTCCGTTAGCTTATCCTCGATAGCCGTGGAAACGGTCTTTTCCACCTCTTTTTTCAGCACGATGTACTGAGTATCCGTCTTAGTGAGTTTTTCTCTCACAGTGTTAGTGTCTATTTCAAGATTGAGTGCCAAAAACTCCACAAGCTCGTCAAGACATTCGTCCCCTGATTTCGTTGCATCAAGTCTTTGCTGATATGTAGCCTTCTTGGACGCATCGTCCTCTTTGGCTATATATCCTTTAAGCTCCTCTATCTTCTTGTCGTTGTCATCAAGCTTTTCTTTGAGCATAAGAGGGTCTGCATAAACAGTATAGACCGTTGCGCTCTGAGAAAGCACCGTTCCGTTTGAATCATAAATAGTGCCTCTTGACGCTGAAACAGCCGTGCTTTTGAGCTGCTGGGCGTTTGCAAGGGACTGCCACTTCTTGCCGTCCTTTATAGACACCGAAAAGATGGTCGCAACCGTATATATAAGTATCGCCGCCACAGGCAGGCTCAGCCAAATATTCAGACGTTGTTTCATTCTGGCACTTGGTCTGTCGGTCATAAATATCTCCTCTCAGGACATCACCACACATACAAAATCTTCAATAATTTAGCATGATACGGCAAATATCGTATTTTCACACATACAAATTAATAGAACAAGAAAGCTAAGCACAAATATCTTGTCCCTAACTTTCCCCATAATTATTTTATTCACTAAGCCCCGATATATTCCAGAACAGAGCTGAACCAGTGTTTTATCTTAACGAACACATTGTCGTCCTCGGCCTTTACCACCTTTGCCACCGAGTCTGACTCCACAGTTACATACTCTATCTGAGATTTATCCAGCTTTTTAAGTCCCAGCTCATTCTCGGCATACTCCTCGACCTTTGACATATTGGTCTTCTGAGCAAGCTCTGACTGTAAGCTTACATTCTCTCCCTGAAGCTGAGCAAGCTGTTCCTCCTGTCTGGTCTGCTCCGAACATAGACTTGATATTTCGACTCTGCCGTATATCATCGTTCCAAGAACAACAGCCACCAGCAGACAAATGCCTATCACAGTTACTACCGATATGGTTTTCTGCTTTAGTGCAGGGTTTTTCTTATATTTTATGGCTCTCTGAGCCTCCGCCTCCTGAGCGTTGTCATAGGCACTGTAATCAAATGCCAAGTTATGTACCTTTGCCATTGCGGTAAAACACCTCTCACGATCCACGGGCAAGCCCGTTATTTACACATTCCCAATTTCACACAAATTTCACTCAGTCCTTGATCTTCTCGATCACCCTGAGCTTAGCGCTGCGGCTTCTGCTATTCTCCGCAAGCTCCTTTTCATCAGCCTCTATAGGTTTTCTGTTCACAAGCTTTCCCCTAGGCGTTCTTCCGCATATGCACTGAGGAAAATCAGGCGGACATATACAGCCCTTGCAGAAGCTCTGAAATCTCTGCTTTACCAATCTGTCCTCCAGCGAGTGGAAAGTGATTATGCAAAGCCTGCCGCCCACGTTAAGACAATCGAATGCCTTGTCAAGAGCGATATTCAAATGTTCAAGCTCCTTGTTCACTTCTATCCTGATAGCCTGAAAAGTCTTTTTGCAAGGATTTTTCTCACGCCTTGCCTTCTGCGGAACTGCACTTTTTATTATCTCGGCAAGCTCCATAGTTGTCTCTATCGGTTTTTGTTCTCTGTATTTTACTATCTTAGAAGCAATGCTTCTTGAAAACTTTTCTTCGCCGTACTCGAAAATTATCCTCGCAAGGCTCTGATAATCATATCCGTTCACAACGTCCTTGGCGGAAAGCCCCTCCCCTGACATTCTCATGTCAAGAGGTGCGTCATTGTGATAGGAAAAGCCTCTCTCCGCATTGTCAAGCTGATAAGAGGAAACGCCCAGATCCATAAGAATGCCGTCAGCACCGCTTATGCCGAGCCTTTCAAATATCTCGTCTATCTCAGAGTAATTCCCTCTCACAACAGTCGCAGGATAGCCCGCCAACCGCTCAGTCGCAGTTTTCACCGCCTCGGGATCTCTGTCTATAGCCACAAGCCTGCCGCCCTTTTCGCCGTCAAGCCTTTTAGCGATCTCTCTCGAATGTCCTGCTCCTCCGGCAGTGCCGTCGCAGTAAATGCCGTCAGGTCGAATGTTCAGCCCCTCCAAACACTCATCAAGCAGTACGGGAACGTGGTTAAATTCCATTAAAAATCAAGCCCCTCCAGAGCTTCCATAAGCTCGTTATCATCAATGCTGCTGTTGAAATCGTCCCAGCGCTTTTTATCCCATATCTCACATCTGTCAGATACTCCGGCCACAACGATCTCCTTTTCAAGCCCTGCCACCTCTCTCAGTGACTGCGGAACAAGTATCCTGCCCTGCTTGTCAGGCTCGACCTCGCACGCCCACGCCATAAAGCTTCGCTGTAAAGCTCTCGCCTTAGCCATAGGCAGACTTCTGATCTTTTCGGCTCTTTTCTCGAAATCCTCAAGGGAATAAACGAACAGACAGCCGTCTATACCTTTAGTTACAATGAACCGCTCGCCGATAAGCTCTCTGAGCTTAGTAGGAAAAGTCATTCTTCCCTTAGCGTCCATAGTCTGATTGTAAGTTCCTTTAAGCAAGCACGCCTGCAAGCCGTTCACCTCCCTTGACCGAGTTAAGCAATGAAATGCCACTTTCGAAGCACTCATCACCACTTTTTTGCACTTTTAACCACCGTACAATAATTATACACTATATTATAGAAAATTGCAACAGTAATATTTCCCAAAGTGAATTTTTGCAAGGGATTTTTCTTGGACACTTGGTCAATTTAAGAGAGATTTTAGGGGGATTTTGTAACTTTCACCTTTTAATTTGTCACCAACTTGTAATTTGTAAACTTTTAATTAATTTTACACTACACAATATCTTGTGGTATTTTAAACATTTGCACCTGTATAAAGATAGCAGATATTTCCGTGAAACTCCCATACATTCACATCGTATTGACCTTATAAAGTTATTGTAACACAACATATAGTATACGTCAATAGGTTTTGCGAAAAAAAGCACAATTATTTCTGACGCTGTGACAGAAAAAGCAAGAAGGGTGATGAACGGTAGAATATAGTGTCGCAAAAAGGTTAAAATTCGGTAACAAGGAAATTTGTTTTCTGATTTAATTATTACACTTTCCGATTTTGTAAATTTTCATTGCTTAGATAAAGAAAATAAAGATTGAAGAGGAATGGAGCATGAGAGAGGGTTTTTAACGTTAAAACAGCCAAAAATAATAGTAAAATTGCACAAAACCGCAAAATAAAGTGGCAAAAAAGGCAACAACAAGCCACGAGATACAATATGCAGTGGAAAGCGGCGTTCAAATGAGGAATGAGGAGTTAGGAATGAGGAATGACATAGCTAAACAGATAAAGAAGCCGCCGCAAAGAGCGCAGCGATTTTGCAACACAATAAACTATCCCCTACACAATTTGCGAAAATCCGCACACAAAAAAAGCGGACGCACCTCGGTGCGTCCGCCAAGCCTCAGTTATTTACTTACAAAAATTCTCAATGTATCTGTCGATACACTGTGCCACGATCTCAGTAGCGTGTTCACGATCCTTAACATCATCGACCACAGTGTCCTTGTGTTCAAGTGCCTTGTATACCGAGAAGAAATGACACATCTCATCAAAAATGTGCTTAGGCAGCTCTGAAATGTCCTTATATATGTTGTATGTAGGATCATTGAGCGGAATGCAGATTATCTTCTCGTCAGCCGCACCATTGTCAAGCATGGAGATAACGCCTATAGGATAACAGTCAACCAAAGACAAAGGCGCAAGCGTTTCCGAGCAAAGCACAAGTACGTCCAACGGGTCGCCGTCCTCTGCATACGTCCTAGGAATAAAACCATAGTTTGCAGGATAGTGGGTCGATGTGTAAAGTATCCTGTCCATTCTCAGAAGACCCGTGGTCTTGTCAAGCTCGTATTTTACCTTTGAGCCTTTTGGTATCTCTATTACTGCCGTGAATTTTTCCTTTGTTATCACCTTTGGTGAAATATCGTGCCAGATGTTCATGTACATTCCTCCTGTATTTTCATTCAGCTTCGTACATACCCTCAGACTTTAGATTTTCAGGTATGTCAAAAACCGTTTCGCCGTCCGCCTCAACGCATGAGATACAACCGGCGTTGTCCTCGTTTATCAAGTCCCACAGTGTTACAACTTCATCTTCACCCACAACGTCTATCCCAAGTCTGTCAAAAAGCTTCTCAAGCTTCTTTGGATTGCGTGAGTATATCTGAAATTCCTGATAGTCTGTGAAATATATCTCCTCGTCATTCTTGTGCGAGCCAAATCCAAATCTCGATACTCCGTCATTTACAAGCACAGTGCCGTAACGCTTCATTATGGCAAGAGCGACCTCTTTCGTGCAGTTATCAAGATAATAGGTCTTGTATCCATCTCTTTCGCTGTCAGGAAGCTCCAGAAAGAAGAATATAGGCTCAGCGAGCTTCTCTATCACACCGCAGGCGACCTTCGCCATGATGTCACAACTCAGCACACCCCTTATATTATCCCCCTGAATGTGGCAACAAGACCGCAGTTTTTCCGCTCCGCCCACAGATACGCCCTGACAGAGGGTAAAATTATCTTCCATAATATCCTCCGTAAAATAGTTTTATTACCAATAGTATAAACCATTTTCGCAGATATTTCAAGTATAACCTATGAATTTACATTAAAAGTTTACGGCAGTACAGCCTTTCAGCCATACCGCCGATAGAAATCACAAAATTCAGAAAAAGAACAGCGTTCTCACGCATATGTCGCAAACAGCCTGTTACTTGCCTCTCTGCTCGATAATGCCGATCATCTCGCCCACATCTTTCATACCCGAAACTTCGCCCATTTTGAACCTCATCTTGAACTCGTCCTCCACCGCACCGATAAGAGTGATATGCTCGATAGAGTCCCAATCCTCGATATCATCAGCCGTGGTGTTCTCGTCCACCTCCAAAGTATCATCATCAAAAACATCTCTGAAAACATCATCAAGTCTTTCAATTATCTCGTCCTTGCTAAGCATAATGCTCCTCCTTTACCTTTATAACAGTATTTTTATCCTCATACCCCTCAACTAAAAGTCGCCAAGCCGCGTTGCCCTCTTCGTCCTGAGATATCTTCTCAAAGCCGAAGCTTTCATAAAGCCCTGCCACCATTTTATTTTTCGCCGTAGGGTAATAATGCCCGTATATCTCCCTTATGCCACGCTTTTTCGCCTGTGCCACAAGACTATCCAGCATAGCAAGCTCCATATCCCTTTTCAGCACACGGCATGACATCAGCCAAAGCTCGATATCAAGCCTGCCCTTGTCCTCGCTGTCTGTCTTTCCGATAGTCACCGCCACAACGCCGTTGTCACCGAATTTGTCATAAAGCTTTCCATACAGCCTTATGTATTCATCAGAGTTATAGACCGCCTCCATTTGCTCCGCAGTGTATCTCTTTGTGGTGAGATTGAACTGATTGCTCTTGTTGGTGAGCTGAGTTATCCTTTGCAGATACAAAGGCGAAAAATCCCCTATCTCTGCCGTCATTTCAAGACTCAAAAGATAATCATGATAATCCGCAAACCTGCTCTGCGCCTTTGCACGCTGAGCGTTCGCCCTGTACATATCATTGCGTTTGAGATCGTCCTCAGAAAGCGTAACAGTTTCAAAATATCCCGAGCGGTCAAGCACTCTTATGTAGTCCGTGACCTCCCCTATCTCAGGCACAGCCGTACCTGCAAGCTGTCCCCTGACTATCTCCCTCTCCGCAGGGTTATCGTCCACAAAAACAAACGCCTCAGAAAGAATGTTAAGCTCCTCCGCCGTGTCAACGATATTTTTGTCCTTTGGAAGCCAGTTGGCTTTTATCGCCACAAAATCATCAGGCCTTAGCACGCCCTCAGGGTGGGAAAGCCCAGCCAAAGCGTTCTCTTCCTCGTTTTTGGAGCATACCGTCAAAAGCACGCCCAAGTCCTTGTGCGCCTTAACATACTGCTGAAACTCAAAATAAGCCATTGCCTCAGCCGTTTCCTTGCCTATCTCGAGATTTTCCACACCGTCGTCACCAACGATGCCGCCCCAAAGAGTGTTGTCAAGATCAAGAGCCAAAGCCTTTTTGTTCTTGCCAAAGATAGCCTTTATAATATTCGCCACCTGAAAAGCCAGCTCAGGTATAGCCTCGATATTTAGCGCATATTTGTAGAGATACCAATACTTCGGCTCGCTCCACTTTTCAAGCCCATATGCCGCTGACAGCCAGTTTATATCATTGAGATAAACCTCTGACCTCCGGGCTATCCTGTCATACAAAGCCGAATTGAGCCTTGTGACGAAATTCACCTTTCCATGCCTGTCGGAAGCGTCCATGTTTCCCATAAGGCGGAAAAACGGAAGCTCAAAATTGTTCTGTATCACAGGACAGCCGAAATGCTCTTTCACTCCGTCCCAAGCCTGAGAAAGCCTGTCAAGCTCATCATTCAACCCCTGCTCTATCTCCTCTTCACCCGACCTGGGGGTAGGAGAAAAGCTGAGGTTTCTAAGGCTCGTGTGTATATAAACGATATCAGGTTTAAAGCGGTCAAGCTCCTCGTTTGAGAACACAGCGTCCTGCCAGAACTGTCCGTATTCCGATTGATAGAACTCACATTCAAAGCCCATGTCAAGCAAAAACAGCTCCAATACCGACACGATATCGTCCGTAGTCGAGCCGCCCAGCACAGCCACCCTCTTTTTCAGCCGCACCGCTCCGTCGCCCAAAAGCTGCCTTTTCAGCGACCTTTTCTTTTTCATTATAAACCCATTGTCAAATGGATACTCCAACTCTTTCATATTGCCCTCGCTTTTATATATATGACCTATAGATCCGATTTTCGTTCCCATATCATTTCATAGTCTTTTTCACCGGTAGCTTCGTCCAGACCCTCGCATTTTATAGCAAAGCCCTCTCTCTCGTAAAAACGTATCGCCCGAGTATTTTTCTGATAAACGTTTAAAGACAGTTTAGCTTTTCTATCTTTTGCATAGTTCAGCAACAGTTTTCCTATCCCCTGCGACCGCACTTCTTCTGAAACAAAAATGCCCTCGATATATCCACCATTTATCCCGATAAAGCCTTGTATTTTTCCATTACATTCGTATACATAAACTTCCGCCTGCGGCAGCATATCCTTTACTGGCTCAAAATTATCATTCCAGTATTGAGAAGGAATAAAGTAATGTGCATTCAGATTGGCGTTTAGCCATATATCAGCCACCCTGTCAATGTCCGATTTTTGAAGCTTTCTTATCTGCATGATAATTCACCAAGCTCCCACTACTTCCTAAACATATGAAAATCACAGCAGTCACCGCCGTACCCCAGCGTCTTAGTCCTGGTAAACACTATCTTTTTAAGTCCACCGTATGTAACATCATCAACATCACAAAACAGCCTGCAAAGCTCCTCACAGCCGTTTTCAACACAAGCCGTGTGCCAAAGGCACTTTGTTATGGTGACGTTGAAATAATCCTTACCATGCTCCTGAACGCTCTCCTGAAGATCAGTGGTGCGCATTATCTTCAAAAATACCCTGCTGTATATCGCATAAAACCCAGGCACTATCTCCATTTTCACCGTGGAAGAATGTTTCTTCGCCGCCACTATCTCCAGCATATATTTGCGCATATACTTGTATACATCATCATCAGAAAGCCCCGCCGCAATGAAACTCTTGTAAAGGGCTATCCTCGGCAAAATGGTCTGTATAAGCGTTTTCATCTGATTTTCCGTCTTGCCCTTTGTGTTCCCGATGATTTCCCCAAGAGCCTTGTCCTGCATCTCAAACAGCTTTCCTCCCCTGTCATTACCGAAACTCTCTGCCAAAAACGCCTTTATCTGCTTTTGCTGTTTTATTTTCATTTTCACCGCACCTTTCTGCTATCACTTCTTCCTGCTGTACCTAAAATCGCAGTAAGATGCACCCTCAGCAATAGTCCCCGTCCTAACGAGTTTCATGTTCATCATGTCCGCCAGCACAAAATCCATTCTGCATATGTAAGCCGCCAGCTCAGGACACCCCTCGTCTTTACAAAGCTTGCACGCCCCACATTCGTGATAATCATACCCAAGGTCATATTCACCATTGCCCGGCAGAATATCCACCACCCAATCGTTCTCATATAACCTCTTGTGGCTGTCTTCCGACCATTTCAAACGCCCTGGCATCTTCTTAGGGTCAAGATAACTGTCCACATCACCCATGACCTTGTGAAAAAGCTTTGAAGCGCAAAGCCCGTCACGGAATATCTCAAAATTCTCCTCCGCAGACTTCCCTGTGCTCCTGTTCATTGCAATGTAATAGCTCGCCATAATGTACGAACTCAAAAGCTTTGACTTACCAATATCCTTAGCCCTCGCAACTATCTTCCCATGCTCTTCCTCTATCTTCTTAGCCACCTCTTTAGAAAAGCCTCTCCTTTTAAGCTCCGCCTTTACCACACTGTGATAAAAGTGAAATATCATCTTCACACTAAACGTATTTTCCATATTTTCACCTTTCTATCCGTTAAACAACGCCAACTCTATTCCCGATTATCCATATTGTAAATAACGCAAGCAAACCCGGCTATCACCGCAAAAAGTATCGCACCGCCCATTTCCTCCTGCAATGCCGCCCCGACAAAATAGCCAGCCATAGCCGCAAAAAACATGATAACAACAGCCGCCACCGTCCTAAATTTTTTCATAACGCTCAACCTCCAGCCTATCACATATTATCCAAAGCCATACGGCAAACCTCGTCCGTTAGCTTCACCTTACCCAAACCTACAACACACACACACCGCAAACCAGTACACATAGGGCACCAGTGCCATAATTATATCATACACCGCCAAAATCTTCCCCGACCGAGCGTGACTATTCGCTGTACCCTTTTCCCAAACCAACAAACTGTACAGCACGCTCACCGCAATATGTATCAAGCCACAAGCAAAAATTATCCAGTGAAAAACATCGTCCTGAAACTTCCCCTCACTGCCTGTCAGCTCAAAGCTAATGATTACCACCCAGCCCAAAAGGTCATTTCCCAGACCACTGATAACATGAGCCGCTATAGCCAAAAATTTCTTCATAAGCATACCCCCTATGCCAAAAGCATCTATTTTTTATTTTCTGATAACTCACATTTTATCATCACCCTGCACAAGATTCGCCCCACAAATTTGTGCAAACAAATGATTTATCTTTTAATTTGGCAACATTTCTGCAATTGTTGCATTTTTTATGCAACAAAAGTGGTGATTTTCGGGATAAGTAGAAAGCGTTTTGATACTTGCGGGCACGTACAAGCCCTGCGACTTAGTGAAACCGAGGTGCGTTTCTGGAACAGGCTGTAGAGTACTTGTGTCAAAGCGTGGGTGTGCATTGCGGTATTTTGTGTATGCAAAACCTAGGGCATTATACTCGGTGACACACCCCGAACGCAACTTGAAAATTGAATATATATATCGGACAAAATTACGGCAACAAATCTGTAGGGGCGAACAGCGTTCGCCCGTCGAAGAAACAAGTCCACGATTACAACCATTGTAGGACAGAACAAAAAACTATCCTATCACGCTTGTAGGGGCTGGCGCCCTCGACAGCCCGCTCGGAGGTGTAATGCTGTGATTGTTGTATCTTTGATGCCAAATTATTTTCGAGGTACATTATTGTGATATTCCCCGATAATTTAATGGGCAAGAAATAGCGGGCTGTCGCATTTTTGTGAGCTTGCGAACAGAAATTTCGCCAAGCCCCTACAATTTTTATTGATAGTTTATTCCTCCGCAAAATCGCTCCGCTCTTTGCGTATCTACGTTTTGCTATGGGATAGAAAGGCGGTGCAGATTTAATTCTCCAATATCACTTTCATCTAATATCTGACTTCTTTATGCTATTTTTCATTAAATCTGCACCTTGTCGGCTTGCGCCGAATGAGGCTCTGCCTCATACTCCGACAGGGCTTTGCCCTGTACCCACAAGGGGTTTCACCCCTTGACCCTGACCAGGGACGTGTCCCTGGACCTTTTGCTCGCTTCGCTCGGTGCTTTATTTTACTTTATGCTTGCAATTTACTTTGGTCTGCTATGCTCATTCCTCACTCCTCACTCCTCATTCCTCACTTAACTCCACTCCTCACTTAGCTCCTACTGTATCCTAATATTATTCAAACAATCCACCTTACTAGGCGTTGAACAGCTAGTCAACGATATTGCAAACAGCAGGTCTGTGCAACCCACTTCTTTACAAAAATCAATGGCGTTTATATCAAAATATCTGAAATCACAAACATAAATTTTCGAGAAGCCATGGGTGAAAAATGGTATCAGAGCATTTCCAAAGCTGTCTTTGAACACCACAAGCACTCTGCCATTGTCCACGCCCGTGTCTATCTCAGCTATCTCCTGATCCACGTTGAGTATCGCAGAATAGCAGTTCACGCCCTCTGCATAGTCAAAAAACAGCGTAGACTCCACAGGGTTTTTAAACTCTGTATCATAATACTTTACCGTCAGATCATCATTATTGTCAGGCTTATAGTAAATAAACTTGTCAGGATATTTTTTCAACTCACTGTTGTAATTGCTGTAAGCATACATAGTTCCCACAAAGCCGTCTATCTCCCATTTATCGTAGGTATCAAGGTCTGGAAAATCTATTCCCGACTGATCGGCAAAAACCTGCGCCGCATAATATGCTCCCAAAGGCTGCCAGTGATGATCCGTCCTTGAGTAGATATATTCCTTTGTATGCTCAGCCAGAGAGTCATAAACATCGGTGTTGATTATTCCGTTAAGACCTGCGGCAATGTTGTCGATATTGTCTTTCTGATCTGAAACAGCGTCCTTGAGATTGTTCGGCATATAATAAGCCGCCGAAGTCGGGATAGACATATTGTATACGTTCACGCTGTCCCCAAGGTCAGCCTTCCATTTGTTTATGGTGTTCGCATACTTGTCGCCGTTCTCGAACGTGCCATAGTATGCACCCATTGCACGAACATTTTTGCCCTTGCCGGATACTATAACGTCACCCTCCCACTGACCGTCGTCAAGATTGTCAGGAACGTCAACTACCTTTTCGCTTTCCGTTGATTTTTTCGTATTTGTGCTTGTGTCGGTGGTCTTTGTATCCGCAGTGGTGGTGGTCCTCGAACCTGTAAAAGCCGTTACCGTTGTTGTTTTTGCGATCTTATCCTGATCCAGCTCTTCTTTTTCCACCGTTTTGAAATCGCCTGTTATAACAGTATCGTTGAGCTTTATTCCAAGCATATTCGTGAAATCAGAGCAGAAAGATTTAAGCTTTTCTCTGTTTGGAACAGTGTCGGTAAAATATTCGGTTATTCCGCTTGTGAAGTCACCGTCAAAATATGATGACAGCGAAAATTTCGGAAATGTCGCAAGGTTTCTGTTTTCTGACTGTATAAAACCGCTTTCACGCTTCATCACAAGCAGTGCCGCAAACACACCGAAAACAATAAGCAGGCAAACAACAGAATTTATAACATTAAACTCCAGCTCATGAATATTGTTTTTCTTAGCCTTTTCACGTTCCTCACGACGTTTTTTTGCCTTTTCGATGCCTTTTCTGTAAGCTTCCTCTGCCTTAGCGTCGCTTTCTTCTTTTTCCACAGGATCAGGTTTCGGCTCAGATTTAGGTTCAGCCTTTTTTTCAGCTTTCCTGACAGGCTCCTCCTCTTTCTGAACAGGCACTCTGACATTTATTGTCGCCTCTACCCTGCTGGGCTTCTGAGCATTCTCAGGCTTTTTCTCAGGGCTTCTCTTGTCGATTATCTCGACCCTTTTTCCTGCGATAACAGGGCCTTTATCCTGTGCCGCTGCGTCATATTCCCTATAATAGCTGTCAGGTATCTTCAGCACGAAATTCTTCTTATTCGGCAGTTTTTTCACAGTTCCGTCTGCTGAAACTGCCACAGAGATCTCTTTTTTAGTGCCGTTTATGTGATTTTTCTCTTTGGAAAATGGGATAATAACTTCATTATCAGAAGCCTTTTTCTCAGCATTTTTCTCCTGAGCTTTTTGTACAGACTGAGAATTTTCAACTTTTTCAGCTTTTTTCTCAACTTTTTTCAATGCTTCTTCATTATCATCGTCAGTATTTAGCCATACGCTTTTCTTTGGCTTCAAAACAGGCTCGTCCGTCCAAATGCTGTGGCTGAGAGCCTTGTTTTTTCTGACTATCTTTTCCACTATCTCGTCATGGACAGTGGAACTTTTCTCCGTTTCGTCAACTTTTGCCATGTTGACAGCTTCAGGCTTTTTCTTTTCCTCGCCTATAGGCTTTCCACCGAAAGTAACGCTGTCAAGATACTCTGTATAGGCTTCTGAAAGAGCCTTTGTATCAGGCAGTTTGAAGTCCTTTTCAAAATCTTTATTATTTGCCATACTCTTTCACCTGCCTAAAATCTGAAATACAAGAACGGATTGTTTGTTGTGTTCACAAGCAAAACGCTTGAGAGAACAAGTATCGCCGCATTGCATAGGATACCTGCTGACTGCATAAAATAGGCTGTACCCTTTGCAGAGAGCGCCTTTTCTTTGATCTTTGGTATAACAGGCATTGTGAAAAGCACTGCCACTGCAAAAAGCCAGATATTGTTCATGAAAAGGTGCTGTGTAACTGTGTCGGTCAGCTTGTTTCCATTTGCGCCAACAAGTGCCTTGAAGAACGTACCCAGCGAGCCGAGGTTCTCAAAATAGAATATTCCGAAGCCTATGAAAATAACAAGCTTTGTATAGATATGTGCAAGGGGTACGGGCATTTTCTTCATGCGCTTTTTGCCTATGAGCATTTCAAAGAATATGAACATTCCATAGTAAAGTCCCCAGAAAACAAAGTTCCAGCTTGCGCCGTGCCAAAGTCCTGTGCAGAACCATACAAGGAAAAGTCCTCCGTATTTTCTTCTTTTGCCGAAGATAGGGAGATAAAGCACATAATCTCTGAAAAATGAGCTAAGGGAGATATGCCACCTCTGCCAGAACTCTGAGATAGTTTTGCAGATAAAAGGATATTTAAAGTTCTCATCAAAGTGGAAGCCGAATATCCTGCCAAGACCGATAGCGATATCTGAATAGCCTGAGAAGTCAAAATAATACCACAGACCCACAAGAATTGCGCCAAGCCATGTGCCTGCCACAGAGAGGGTCTTTATATTTTCATAGCCGTTTGAAGCAGAGCCGAAAAGGGCTGTTACAATGGTGCTGAGATTATTTGCGATAATGACCTTTTTGCCAAGTCCGAGGATTATTCTTGAAAAGCCGTCGGAGATATCCTTGGCGGTGGTCTTTCTTTCGTTTATCTCCTCGCCGATAACGGAGTATCTTACGATAGGTCCTGCAACAAGCTGTGGGAACATGGATACATACAAAAGAAATCTGCCGAAGTTTTTCTGAGGCTTGACCTTGCCCCAATAGCAATCGACGGTATAGGAAATAGTCTGGAACGTATAGAAAGAGATACCGATAGGCAAAACGATATTAGGCACCGGTATTCCTAGGCCGAACCAATTGTTGAGATTTTCCACAAAGAACGCCGTATACTTGAAACCGAACAGCACCCCAAGGTTAAAGACAAGCGACCATGCAAGCGCCGCTTTTGCCTGCCAGCCTTCGGGGTGTTTTTCTATCACCCGACCATTTATGTAGTCCACAAGGGAGGAAACTATGAGGATACTAACCCAGACAGGCTCGCCCCATGCGTAAAAGATAAGTGAAAACACCACCAGCACTGCATTTCTTATGGCTGTACTGCGTGTGATAAAATAGCATATCAGACACACAGGCAGGAAAAAATACAAGAAAAATAGATCTGCAAATACCACAACAAAACTCCTAACAAAAATTGATAAAACAGCCATTGTCGGCTTATTCCGACAAAAGGCGATACACATTTAAGTATATCACTGAACACACTAAAAGTCAATTAAAACAGCGGTCTGCGGAAAGTTTTTCGGTTATGCACAAAAAAAGCCGCACAAATTGTACGGCTTAGAAATATCTAAAAAATCATGTGCAAGTGACCGATAACGGGCAAACAATGTCCGCCCCTACAGAAAGTCACGCATTTACGCTGTTTAATACTTTATTTTCAGGGTCTTGCCCGGAACGCTCACGCCGTCTGACAGAGTGATAGGGAGCTTTTGCTCCTCAGAGAAGCCGATAGTTTCGCCGTCTTTAAGCTCAACGCCCTCAGAAAGCACATACTCGGAGATAGAAAGCAAAAATCCAAGCAGGTCGTTAGGCTGTTTTGGAGAGTCAACTATCTCCATTTCCTCATATCCAAAAAATCTCATGCCTGATGTGAAAGCACAAAGACCTGTTTTAGCAAGATACATACCTGTGTAGATAAGAATAGGCATCGGATACTCGCCGTCTTTGATAGTTTCGGCAAAGTTCACATAGAAATTCTTCTCATAAACTGTCGGGTCTTTATAGATACCGATAGCGTTATCGAGCTTGAGCAGAGAGCTTGCCACCTTTGCAAAGAGGATAGCCTGCTCAACAGCGCTTGTTTTATTCATTACAGCGAGCATAACGTGCGCCTGATGCTTAGCGACCTCGTTTGCGCCCTCTTTCCAGAGAATGTTATACTTTGCCGCATTTTCAGCTTCCTTGTTAGGAACTGGGTTAGGCATAAGTGAGCAAGCGACCACCATATCGCCAACCTTGAATACCATAGCGTTGTCTTTTACATCGTCCTGCGGAACGATGTTCCAATCGTCTTTCAGAAACTTTTTAAATCTGAGCCAATCCATGTTAGCGTCTGTGTAGAGAACGAAGCCTGCAAGGACGTTGCCTTCCTTTTTATCGTCCTTGGTTTCCTGAACGTTTTTGTTTTCTTCTGACATTTTGTTACCTCCATAAGATAAAGTCTGTTGAGGTCATTATAGCACACTTAGTGAAAAAATGCAACCGCCTTTGTAAGTGAGGAATGAGGAATTATGGTATCGCCTGCGGCGATGATTTTTTTGTAGGGGTGAACAGCGTTCGCCCGTTGATTTAACACTTTTGCGACATACTGGTGCGACCTTTGGTCGCCCGCTTGTTTTTTTGTCCTTTCTTTATCTCCCTTCCCCTTAATAATTTGTATACCATGTACCTGCACAAAAACGCCGTCCCGACTTCTCGTCAGAACGGCGTGGTTATTATTCTGTTACCGCTGTTTCCTCAGCCTGCTGTGTTTCAGGCTCGTTAAAAGGCAGCTTCACTGTTATGGTAGTTCCCTTTTCAAGCTCGCTTTCAAGGGATATCTCACCGCTGTGATATGCGACTATGTGCTTTACAATAGAAAGTCCCAAGCCTGTGCCGCCTATCTTCTTGGAACGGCTTTTATCAACTCGGTAAAAACGTTCAAAGATTCGGCTTTGATGTTCGTCGGATATGCCTATGCCTGTGTCGCTGAACACTGCGAAAGCTTTGCCGTCCTCTATGCCGACCGTTACTTTCAGGCTTCCGCCCTCATGATTGTACTTTATGGCGTTGTCCATGAGATTTAAAAACAGTTCTGTGATATAGCTCTGATTGCCGTATATCTGAACAGGTTCGCCCTCAATGGTCATTGTGACCTCTCTATTATCTGCCTTGTGACGGAGTATCTCCTCTACGTCACGGGCGGTTTTCAGCAGGTCTATTTTATCAGACAAAACGTGTTCCTGCTCCTCTATCTGGGAAAGCCTGATAATATCGTTTATAAGATACAAAAGTCTTTCACTTTCACGATATATCATACCGCCGTATTTCTTCACGTCCTCTTCCTTGGTGAAAATGCCGTTTTCAAGAAGCTCGCCAAAGCCTTTTATTGTGGTAAGCGGAGTTTTAAGCTCATGAGATACGTTGGCTGAGAAGTCACGGCGTATCTGCTCGCTTTGTATCTCCTCTGTTACGTCAACAAAGAAGATTATGATACCAAAATCAAGGGTATTTTCGCTGTAGACCTTATTTGCAAAGGTACGGTAAAAACGGCTTTTTTCTGTGATGATACCGTTTGCTGCACCGCTTTCCTTGGCTTCTTCAAGCAGACCTATTATCTGCTGATCGTTTGTCATATGGTCTATCTTGGTATGCTCCGTAGGATCAAAGCTGTTGCCGAGAATTTTCAAGGCGCTCTTATTCACCGAAAGCACTGTCATGTCCTCGTCAAGAAGTATCATGCCCTCAACCATATTTTCAGTGATAAGTGATATTTTTTCTCTTTCTGCCTTTATTTTATTCATGTTCTTATGTATTCGTCCCATAAGAACGTCTGCATTTTTTATGATAGGTTCAAGTTCTTCATAAGGCGTTTCAAACTGACCGATATTCTCATTCCTCAGATCAAGCTGTTTTACAAGGGAATTTATCGGCTTTATCATGCTTTCTGAAAGCTTTATGGAGATTATGGTGGTGATAAAGATTATTCCTCCTGCGAACACCACAAGCATTGGTATCACTGCAAGAAACACCCCTGCAAGGTTCGCCTTATCTGTAGAAAATCTCAGCACGCCGCCGTTATACTTTATGGCATAATAATATGTACTATATCCAAGGGTTTTGGAAAATCTTGTGGATTCGCCCTCGCCATTTGCCGTAGCCTCTTTGAACTCTTCACGGTCGGAGTGGTTTTCCATTTTGGTGGGATCTGCTTCAGAGTCATATTTTACATTGCCCTGTGCGTCGATGAAGGTGACACGGACATCATATTCTACTGATCTTTCCAAAATATCAGCCATTTCTGAGGGTTTATTGTTTCCTGCGGCAACGAGCTTTGCAGCGGATTTAAGCTCATTTTTAGTGAAACGCTGATAGGTAGAATATCCGAGAGAGCCTGCTACTAAAAGGAAAAACAGCACTGTACATGAAACAAGTATCGTCATGACTTTATAGAGTTTTTTCTGCATATGCTGTTCCTCCTTATCTGAAAATTTTTATATTTTGTAGCCTATGCCACGGACTGTTTTGATAAGATCCGTACAGCCTGCGGCTTCAAGCTTTTGTCTGAGGGTCTTGATGTGCATATCAACAGTTCTTGTTTCCCCTGCAAACTCATAGCCCCAGACCATTTCCATAAGCTTATCACGGCTCACGGCTATGGACTTATGGCGCATAAGATACATCAAAAGCTCAAATTCCTTATAGGTCAAAACGACCTCCTGACCGTTATATGTACAGATACGTCTTGAAGCGTCAAGGGATACGCCCTGTTCTTCTATGACATCGGCTTCGGCGTTCTGCTTGCCTGCACGTCTTAAAACGGCTTTTATTCTTGAAAGCAGTTCCATTACGCCGAACGGCTTTGTTATATAGTCGTCTGCGCCCATTTCAAGCCCTGACACCTTATCAAGCTCGCTTGATTTTGCGGTAAGCATTATAACAGGAACGTCCTGAGTGTGGCTGTCTTTTTTGAGCTTTGAAAGTATGGAATATCCGTCCTCGTCAGGAAGCATTATGTCAAGAAGCACCAGCGAAGGCTCTTTGTTTCTTATCTCTTCATAAAACGGTTTTGCTTTTGGAAATGCTTTCACCTCATATCCGCCCGATCTAAGCGCGCAGGATATAAGCTCTCTTATTCCGTCATCGTCTTCTACACAATATATAAGTGCCATAGATCTTACCCCTTTTCTTTAAAACTCTTTAGCAGGCAGAGCGTATTTCTCGCTGTAGCGCTTGACCTGTCCGTCAAAGCCCTCGCCTGAATTTTTAAGCATCTGAACATACTCGTGGACGTCAAAGCTTTCGTCGTTTTCCTGTATAAGACAGACCGCTATATTTGAGCAATGGTCTGAAACTCTTTCCAAATTTGTGAGCAGATCGGAGAACACAAAGCCCATTTCTATGGTACACTCGCCTGTCTGAAGCCTTTTTACATGGCGGTTTTTAAGCTTTGTTCTTATCTTATCCACCACTTCCTCAAGCGGTTCAACTCTTGTGGCAAGCTCCAGATCGTGCTTTTCAAAAGCTTCCATGGCGATATCCAAAACATCTCTTACGGCACTGCACATGACTTTTACTTCGGCTGTTGCCTGTGATGTGAAATTCAGATCCTTCTGCTGTTTTTCCTCGGCAACGGACACCATATTCATGGCGTGGTCGGAGATACGCTCAAAGTCGCCTATAACATGAAGTATAGTTGAAACTGACTGAGAATCCTTTGCAGAAAGATCTCGGCTGGAAAGCTTTACAAGATATGTGCCGAGTCTATCCTCATAGAGGTCAACGGCTGCTTCATTTGCGGCTATCTGCTCTGCCTTTTCCTTATCGTACTTATCGACGCAGATGCTCATTGCCATGTCTATGCTTTCTTTTGCTATCTCGCCCATGCGGTTTGTAAGCTCTCTGCACTTTTCAACTGCAAAAGAAGGTGACTGGAGAAATCTTTCGTCAAGAAGCTTGAACTGCTCTTCGATATTGTCCTTATTTCCCTCCCCCTCTTTGTCTTTGACAGTGAGGTAGGCAAGCTTTTCAAGGACTTTGATAAATGGCAGAAGCACGATAGATGTTGACAGGTTGAATATAGTATGCACAATAGCTATCTCCTTTGCGCCCACAACTCCGTCAACGAACGAGAAGCCGATAAAGGCATTGAGCAGATAGAAAACTGTAAGGAAAAGCACTGTTCCTATTATATTAAAATAGAGGTGGACAACTGCAACACGCTTTGCGTTCTTGCTTGTGCCTATTGATGAAAGCAGAGCTGTTACGCAAGTACCTATATTCTGACCGAGTATTATCGGCAATGCAGAACCGAAGGTTATTGCACCTGTGGCTGAGAGAGCCTGGAGGATACCAACAGAAGCAGATGAGGACTGAATGATAGCGGTAAGAAGTGCGCCTGCAAGAACGCCCAGAATAGGGTTTTTGAACCAGAGAAGGACTTCTGCGAACTCAGGAACGTCTTTCAGAGGTGCGACTGCACCGCTCATTGAGTCCATTCCGAACATGAGCACTGCGAAGCCTACGAGTATAGATGCGATATCCTTTTTCTTATCGTTTTTTGAGAACGTCAGCATTGCAACGCCTATTATCGCAAGGATAGGCGAGAACGAGGACGGCTTGAGCATATTGATAATAAAGCTGTCGCCGTTAAGTCCTGACAAAGACAATATCCACGCTGTTACGGTAGTACCGATATTTGCGCCCATTATAACGCCTATGGCGGAATGGAGCTTCATGATGCCTGCGTTTACAAAGCCCACGAGCATTACTGTAGTGGCTGAGGAGGACTGAATGACCGCTGTTACAGAAAGTCCAAGCAACATTGCCTTGATAGGGTTTGAGGTGAGCCTTTCAAATATTTTTTCAAGCTTTCCTCCTGCGAGTTTTTCCAGCCCGTTACCCATTACATTCATTCCGTAAAGGAACATTGCAAGACCGCCTATAAGGGTCAGAACATTAAAAATCGTCATACTGACACTCCCTGATAATAATTTTACACTATTGTTACAATGTTTACAATGAACATTATACAACATAATTGTAAAATAACAAATCAGGCTGAGTAAAATCTGAGTAAAATCGTACAAGAAGAGCAAAAAGGCGGTATTTCCGCCTTTTATAATGATATTTTACATGATCCTTTCTGTTTTATGCACGCCTGTTACGGAGAATACCACCCATTCTGCGATATTTACCGCATGGTCACCGATACGCTCGAAGTATTTTGCCACCATGAGGGTATCTATGGCTTTTTCACCGTTTGCCTTATCGGCTGCTATCTCGTCGATTATCTTATCCTTGGTCTTTACAAAAAGCTCGTCTATTTTATCGTCAGAGCTTATGACCTTTCGGGCGAGGTTCTCGTCATCGTTCACATAGGCGTCGATAGCGTCGTTCACCATTTGTGTGGCGGCTCTTGCCATTTCACTGATGTCGCTAAGATCCCAAGTTTGCTTTTTCTTTATGAGCCGGATATTAAGGTCTGCAATATCTGCTGACTGATCGCCAACACGCTCGATATCGGTTATCATTTTAAGTGCAGCGGACACACGTCTGAGATCCTCGGCAAAAACAGGCTGCTGCTGCAAGAGCAGGTTAAGACAGATCCTCTCTACCTCACGCTCCGCCTCGTTTATCTTGGCGTCAAACTCCACCGTTTCACGGGCAAGCTTTGTATCCTGCTCTTCAAGAGATTTTATTGACATTGCGATTATCTGCTCTGTCATTGCTGCCATAGAAAGCAGCTTTTTATTAAGCTCGCTGAGCTTATTGTCAAAATTCGCACGCATAGATATTTCTTCCTTTCACCTATATTTCCAAAGCGTTTATCCGAAACGTCCTGTGATATACTCCAGTGTTTTCTGTTCCTTAGGATTGGAGAAGATACGCTGAGTTTCGTCGAACTCGACTATCTCGCCATGGAGGAAAAAGGCTGTTTTATCGGATATACGGGTCGCCTGCTGCATATTATGGGTGACGATAACGATAGTGTAATTCTTTTTAAGCTCTGTGGCAAGCTCCTCTATTTTGATAGTGGAGATAGGGTCAAGGGCTGATGTAGGCTCGTCCATAAGAAGCACCTCCGGCTTTACGGCGAGTGCTCTGGCGATACAGATACGCTGCTGCTGTCCGCCTGACATACCCAGGGCGGACTTTTTAAGTCTGTCCTTTGTTTCGTCCCACACGGAAGCCTGACGGAGAGTTGTTTCGACTATCTCGTCAAGGTCGGCTTTTTTCTTTATGCCATGAGTTCTTGGGCCGTATGCGATATTATCATATATGGACATCGGAAAGAGGTTTGGTTTCTGGAAAACCATTCCCACACGCTTTCTAAGCTCGGTTATTTCCATATCTTTATAGATATTCTCCCCGTCAAGAGTAAAATCCCCTGTTATCTTACAGCCCTCTACAAGGTCGTTCATACGGTTGAGGGATTTAAGAAGAGTAGATTTTCCACAGCCTGAAGGGCCTATGAATGCGGTTATCTCCTTTTCGGCTATGGACAAGTTTATATTTTTGAGAGCCTGAAAATCTCCATAAAAGAGATCGCAGTTTTTCACCTGCAGTTTTGGCTGTGTCATTTATCAGTTTCCTCCTTTGGAAAGCTTTCTGGCAACAAGGGACGCAAGTCCGTTAAGAAGCAGGACTACTGCCAGCAGGACAACTGCTGTGGCGCTTGCTTCGTTCATATAAAGTCCCTCGTTGGAAAGTGAATACATATGGATAGAAAGGGTACGTCCTGAGTCTGTAAGGCCTGCATACTTGGCAATAGTTCCTGCGGTATAGATAAGGGCGGCTGTTTCGCCGAAAATTCTTCCCATTGCAAGGATAACGCCTGAGAGGATACCGCTTATTGCAGGAGGCAGAACGATAACGAAGATAGTTCTGAGCTTTCCTGCGCCAAGTCCGTAGCTGCCCTCACGGAAGCTGTCGTCTACAGATTTCAGCGCTTCCTCGGTAGAACGGATCACGAGCGGAAGCACCATTATCGCCAATGTGCAAGCGCCCGAGAGCATTGAGAGCTTCCAGTTAAGGGCAAGCACAAAGAACATATTTCCGAAAAGTCCGTAGACTATGGACGGGATACCTGAAAGTGTTTCTGTAGTAAGTCTTATCACTCTGACGAATTTATTGCCTTTCTTTGCATACTCAACAAGATATATTGCGCAGAATATGCCCAGAGGTGCGGCTATTGCCAGGGACACCAGAAGCATTTCAAAGGTGTTCACGATAGCAGGGAGCATTGACACGTTCTCGGTGGTATAGGTCTTTGCGAAGAGGGACGGTTTCAGATAAGGAACGCCCTTTATCACCACATAGCCCACGATAAGAACGAACACGCTTATTGTAAGCACAACTGCTATTTTGGTTAGGATATTGAACACCAATGACATGGGGTGTGTTTTATAGGTTTTCATTCTGTCTGACATTTTTATCACCTTTTATCCTTTCTGTTTGTGACAAGGTTAAAGCAAAGGTTCAGAAGAAGAATGAACACGAACAGCACAACGCCTGTTCCGATAAGAGCGTCATAGTGAAGTCCCTCGGCATAGCTCATTTCTATTACGATATTGCCTGTGAGGGTACGGACGCTGTCCAGGAGGGAGTGTGGAATGATAGTGGAGTTTCCTGCTATCATGATGACTGCCATTGTTTCGCCTATTGCTCTGCCCACTGCAAGGATAACGCTTGCGAGTATGCCTGACTTTGCGGCAGGGAAAACGACTGTTGCCACTGCTCTTTCGTGTGTTGCGCCAAGGGCGACTGCGCCCTCATAGTAACTGTCAGGAACGGCTTTAAGTGCGCTCACGCTCATGCCCACGATAGTAGGAAGTATCATGATACCGAGGATAATGGAAACTGTAAGCACGCTGTTTCCTGTTCCACCGAAAAGGTTTCTTATGACAGGAACTACAACTACCATGCCGAAAAAGCCGTATACAATGGACGGTATGCCTGCAAGAAGATTTATTGGAGGCATGAGCCACTTGAAAAGCTTTTTAGGACAGAACTTTGCCATAAATATGGCTGTTAAAAGTCCTATAGGCACGCCTATTATGATAGCTCCTGCTGTGCAGTATAGAGAGCCTACTATCATAGGGAAGATACCATATGAAGCAGGAACGTTTCTAGGACTCCAGTCTGTTCCGAAGAGGAAGTTTCCCACGCCTATTTCGGCGATCGCAGGACAGCCTTTAGCGAACATAAAGATACATATTACTATTACTGCCGCAACTGAAACGCAGGCGCAAAGGAAAAACAATGCTTTCATTGCTTTCTCAAGCAGGTGGGAACTTTGTTTTGCTGTTGGCTTCTGAGCGGCTGTATTCGCTGCCACCGCTGTGTTTTCCGTCAACGTAATTATCACCTCTGAAAATTTTTCACTTGTTTTTTGCTCAGACAAACGGGGCGACAATTTGCTGTGCCGCCCAAAGTTTTGTCTTGTGCAAATCTTTATGGAGAATTAACTTGATAGCTTATTTGCTTTCGTCAGACCATGTTGTCTTTGAGCCTGTATAGATAGCCTTTATCTCGTCCATTGTGATATCGTCAACTGCGTTATCCTTATTTACGATAACTGCGATAGCGTCCTGAGCGATAGTTACAGACTTGATACCCTGTGAAAGCTCGTCGTCCGAGATATCTCTTGAAGCCATACCGATATCAGATGTGCCGTTGATAGCGTCCTTGATACCTGTTGAGGAGTCTGACTGCTGAACGTCTACTGTTACGTTTGTGTTTGCCTTCTGATATGCTTCTGCAAGCTTTTCCATAACCGGTGTTACTGATGATGAACCGCTGACTACTACCTTACCGGAAGCGTTGTTTGAAGAGTAAGCTGCTGCGCTCTTGTCGATCTTTATGTAGCCTGCCTTTTCGATGATATCCTGACCCTCTGAGCTGAGGATATAGTTCTCAAAGTCCTGAGCGGCATCTGAAAGTCCGTCTTTAACAGCGATATTGAAAGGTCTTACTATTTTATAATCGCCGCTTTCGATAGTTGCTGTTGAAGGCTCAACGCCCTCTACTTTAAGAGCCTTTACTGTATCGTTCAGTGAGCCGAATGAGATATAGCCGATAGCGTTCTTATCTCCTGACACCTGAGTAAGCACAACGTCTGTTGACTTACAGATAAGGGCGTCTTTCTTTGTATTATCGGTCTTGTTGCCGTTTGAATCTTTTTCCTCGATACCAGTCAGCTCGATGAATGCGCCTCTTGTTCCTGAGCCGTCTTCACGGGAGATAACTGTGATCTTATCTGAGTTTCCTCCGCAGCTTGCGAGCATTGTGGCTGCAAGTGCAACTGATGTAAAGATCGCTGCCAGTTTTGATGTTCTTGTTTTCATGATATAAAACCTCTTTCTTATACTTGCCCTTGGGGCTTTTTGATTTGCACCTTTTCTCTCTGCACCCTGTGTGCAGGTCTTCATGTTATTTCTATTCAGGTGATATACTTATGATACATCAGCATTGTAAAATCAGTAACCGAAGTAAAGTAAAGTCATTGTAAGATGTTTGCAAAGGAGTTTACACACAAAAAAAGTGCGTTCTCACAAGGAAAACGCACTTTGTAAAATCGGTGATATTCTATTTAAAATCAGTAGTTCTGTTCAAGAACAACTGAGCCGTCTGCCTTATTATATGCAGCGCTGTAGCCGTGACCGTCTTCTGTAAAGAAGTAATAATACAGGAAGCCTGCATCCTCAGTTCTGTATTCATATGAAGACACCTTGCCGTCTATCTGAGCTGTGATAGCGGCGACAGCCTTTGCAGAATCTCCGCTCTCGGCTGATGTAGTTGTTGTAGTTTCGTCAGGCTTTGAGTCTGCTGTAGTTGTGGTAGTTGTGGTAGTTTCTGTATCTGAGGCAGTTGTTGTGGTAGTTGTCGTTGTTTCTGTATCAGGTGCAGAAGTTTCGGTGGCTGGTGTTGAGCTTTCGTCAGCCGGCTGTGAGGTAGTGGTATTTGTGTCAGTAGAAACTGCACTGCTCTCGGTATCGACAAACACGCCTCCCTTACTGTCGTCATCATCGGCAACAGTTGTTTTTGGCTTTGTGGTAGTAGTGGTCTTATTATTTGTTCCGCCAAAGCCGAAGATCTTATAGCCTGCAACTATAGCAAGAATGACCACCACAAGTATACCCACTGTGATAGTGGCAGTAATTGCAAAGAGCTTCTTTCTGGAAGCGTCATCGTTATCCTCTGTATCATCATCGGAATAATCGTTTTCATCGTCAGAATAACCGCCATTATCATAATTATCCTGATAACTCTCAGAGCCGTCATTATTATCATGGCTATCAACTATTGGTGCGGAGAAAAACTCTGTAGGCTCTTCCGGCTGTTTAGGCACGGTAAAGGCTCTTGTTTTCTCTTCATACTCCTGTGCCTCCTGCTTTGTGAACACTCTTGTTCTGTCGGCATCGTCGGCAGAGGTGAAATTCTGCTCCTCCTGCTTGCTGTCTTCCGTAACAGGTGTGCTTTCGTCTATAAGCAGGTTGTGGCAATACTTACAGAGTATTGCTTCTTCGGATATTTCCTTATGGCAAAAAGGACATTCCTTTGTTTTCATTTTTACTTTCCTCCCGAATATTATCTGTTAAATATAATGATAACACAAACCATTTTAAAAATCAACAGGTTTCACCAAAATATCATCAAATTATACCATTCTTTTAAAAAAGGCTCTTTTACGAACACTATTTTTTGATGTTTTCTTATGATATCACGGTATAATTTGTTGAAGAATAACATTTGTATCGCTTTTAAGCAGGACATAATTGTGCAAGTATACAAAGTGATAAAAAACCTATTGACAAAACGGGCATTGGGGAGTATAATAATTAAGCTGTCTGATGACGCAGACAAATGCTTCACAGAAACATCTATGAAGCTCAAGGCACACAAAGCTTGGAACTTTTCCGTGGCTGGAGACTTTTCCCCACCGTGTGCAACGTCAACTACGAGGCGTAACTCAGTTTGGTAGAGTGCTTGGTTTGGGACCAAGATGCCGCAGGTTCAAGTCCTGTCGCCTCGACCACTTTTTTAAAAAAATGAAAACAAAATAAAAAGTGCTTGACAAGTGCTTGGAAATATGATATAATAGATATCGTCAGTTCGACAGATCAAGCAATACAAGCTGGTGTAGCTCAGTTGGTAGAGCAGCTGATTTGTAATCAGCAGGTCGGGGGTTCGAGTCCGTCCACCAGCTCCATTATTTTGTTTTCATTCATATGGGAGAATTCCCGAGTGGCCAAAGGGGGCAGACTGTAAATCTGTTGCTTCTAGCTTCGGTGGTTCGAATCCACCTTCTCCCACCATATTGGTGAGACTAAATGGATGCTCACCCTTAAAAGCCCGTATTTACGGGCTTTTTTCATGCTTTTCAGTCGAAAATTTTTAGTGTAAAACCATGGATGCTTTTTCATGATTTTCACCGACCGGAAGGATTTGAACCCTCGACAAATGAATATTGTCAAATAAAACGGCAAGCTTTGAGCAGATTTCGCTCCCGGCTTGCTTTTTTTTATGAAAAAACATTCACAAAGTTTAGAAGGCTGTTTTGTCAAATATCACGAAATGTGATAAACGACAAAGCGGCCTTTTTTTATTTCTCAAGAAAGGACGTGATACCCATGTGGCAGATGTACTATATAAAAAGGAAACAAAACGAACGGAGGAAAAGTCAATGAATGAAAAATTGATAATCAACACTAACCTGCTTCGCAAAGAGGCAGAATTTAAGACAAAGTCCTGTGCGGTGGAAAAAGCGATAGCAGTTTCTCATGCTGAGTTTGATAATTTAAAAAGGCATCCCTTGCAGGACAATGACCTGATCGCTGAGAACACAGATTTGATGTACTGCGACAGAGATGATATTTATCATTGTCTGCTGATCTACGATGAGGAACAGGGTGACGGTCTGCTGATCGAAGCTGAAGGCTCATCCTACGCTAGATACGTTCAGTATATTCCAAACGCAAAGCTGTTGTACGAAAATCATATTCAGACGCATTTGCAGGATGGTTTTGTCAATATCACTTGACACATTTTATTCGAACAAGAATTATGCAGCGAGAAA